>JAJFJO010000260.1 GCA_021774015.1 Gammaproteobacteria bacterium | reverse complement strand
GGCTGCACAGGCGACCTCAAGAGCTTCGAGGGGGAAGAGACCGAGCTGAGCCTTTGCACAGGGAGGCTTCATATCGCTCAAGAGGGCATTCCTCCTGCTATGACTACAACTTCATCTCCATCAGATGTAACCACGGTCTTCGTGGCGTATAGACAGAAGCCATCCTGAAGGATGCCACATCCATAGACCCAATCAACTTTCCTACCAGGGGTAAAGTATTCCGGTGCTTTAGTCTGTATCATAGTCCCACTTCCTTAATGAGGGGCATCCAGTTGCGCCCGTTATTTATTTCTGACATTAACTTAACGGCCCTTCGTATTCTATATCAGCTAGCTCTGGGTACATATTATCATGAACGGATGGTGATACAAGATGAGCAAAATCCCGTCCGTCGATCTTCACGCCACCTTCAAGGATAGCTATACCATTGATGATTGGTACATGTTGGTGTACATAACTATCTTTACCTTCCCAAGACAATCCCATACCATGACTATGGTTGGATACATTACGCTCAGTGGCATACAGCGGAGTAAGAGCACCAGTAAGCCCGTCACAAAAACATTCAATAGAACGGCCAGATATAGGACTTCTACGAGTAATCCAAAATCTCCTATGACAATGCCCTATTGATACAGATACACCACAAGAAGCTTCGAGATGAGGCGGCCCTGGATTCTTCGCTGTACTCCAGCCGTGAATACCAACAAGAGCGGCAGTAAACTTCTTCTCTGGGATAATCTCAACGAAGCCACCATTAATCATACCTGCTCCTTGACGCCAAGGAATAGCGGTATAATCAAAGTCACTAAACCATTCTGCAAACGCAGGGTCTGGGTCAAGCCTAGAAGCGAGGGCTGACATCTGCTTCTTCCCAATCTCACGATCCCACATATCCTCATGGTTGCCTTTAATCCGATTAATCTTTTGTGGCTCTATACGGGTATCACCATATGTAGCACAACGGAATAACCAATCAGCAGAATCAACAACCTCCCTCCTCCACCAATCGAGAGAACGCATCTCTAAGTCTTCTTTCGATTCCGCAGGATGGCTACTCATGCAATTAGTAGAAAATAAGTCTCCTTGATGTGTGATACTTATTGGTTGCACGTAAGCACAGACTCCCAAGACAGCCGCGCAAACTACACGGTCATGTTCGGGAAAATGAGAGTCAGGAATAGTTGCATGACATGGATCGCTCAAAGGCTACCTCCGAAAGAGTTGTTTGAAGAACTCGGATACTGCGGTCACACTGCCGTCAATCCGCACAGTGACTTCATCAGCGCCGTCATCATCCTGGGGTTCGATCACCCCTGATTCACAGGACAGCGTGATAGGCTCGTCTGACTCAGCCACTTCATACGGGTCTTCCCCGATGTCGGGTAGATCGTGGGGAGTGTCCCGGTCGGGAACTATCGCGTTACGGAAGAGACTGCTGATGTCGTGCTTGGTCATCAAGAACCCCTATAGTACTACACCGCGTGATGTATGTCAATCCCATGGGAAGCCCTATAGTACTATACTCGCCCCTCCGGGGCGGGCCAGGAAGGAGAGTATGGGGGTAGTATATATAGTATATAGATATGGCTTCGTTGCGCCGCTACACCTGCACTTTAGCATGAAAGAGGGTAGGTTGTCAAGTGTTTTAATTGTTTGACCAGAACTTTAATCCCTCAACAAGAGCGAGAAGCACACCAGCTATACCAGCGGTCTTGGCCGTCTCACTCGCTGGGGTTTTACTCCGTTCATTAAGTACAGCTACCTCAGTCTCCGTCTTAGAGAGTCGGTCAGGCACAGTCTCTAAGTGACTAGATCGCTCAATGAGCTTGATGACGTTGTTGTTCAGATCGTGGAGCGTATCCATCTCATCTGTTACGTGGTTAAGGAATAACGTATGTAGAGAAGAAAGCCCGTCATCGAGCTTCTTCTCTATCCGAGATACTTCTTCGGTATTCACGCTTAACTTCTTCCTGTTATTCCAGGCTCGAATGACGCGCCTGTTGCTATTGCACCACCAACCACGCCAGTCCCGGCTTCCAAAGAACCAAAGGCATTGCTGCCATCAGTAGTGAAGTATTCGTCATATGGAGATGGCGAACCACCACAGACTCCATCTACAAAGTCATTGACCCCACGAGACGCCTGTGCCCCGTTCCACTCGTTGTTATTCACAAGCACAGTAGAAGGAGTCGGTGTGCAAAAGCCACCGCTGCCCTCACGTACCCACAAGCCGTAACCGCTACCACCGGCCCGCTCCATCCAATTACGGCGCACGGTATAGCTACTGTTAATCATGATGCAGGCTTGCTGGTGCGTCTGCCCGCTTCCCTGCTCGTCGATGTAGCAATCTTGGATGATGCGGGAACTGGACGTAGCAGAGGCATTGCCGTGCTTATCACGGATTGCATTGCCGAGGTTTCCAGATGGATCAATGATTGAGATGTTCTGGATCGTTACATCTGTACTTGCGCTACCAAACATAACGATACCGTGATTGTTCGCTTTGTTACTGCTGGTAAAATCACCACCATGAATAAAGCAGTTATCCACGAGAATCTGACCAGTGCTCGCACCTATCCAAATCACAGCACAGTTATCATCGCCCTGTAAGCGATCTGCACCAGTCTGGTCGAAGTAGACGCCTCTCAAAGTACCGCCAGCGGCAGAGCCTATAGAAGGCCCGGTATTCGTCTCACCAAAGGCTACGGTATAGACACCACCACCACGGAAGGTCATGTAACCATTGGCGCCACCAGTGCCGTCGATAGTAACGTTGGCACCATCAATCAAGAACATGCCTTGGCTGGCAATGGTGTTGTCCGCTACGATAATGACAGCAGCACCCTCGACTGGCCTAATGGTGACGTTATCTCTAGCATTGATGGTGTTTGTATTGGTACTGTACGTTCCAGCTTCTAAGCCGACCGTCTGTCCAGCAAAGGCCCGTTGAATACCAAACTTCGGGGTGAGGTAGGGATTACCCTTTGAACCATCACCGGTACTATCATTCCCAGTGGTGGAGATAAAGACATCAGGCTCCGGTAAGGTGGAGGGAGTCACCGTGTCTATGACTTGAAGAACGAAGTGAGTAGGTGGCATTAGAGTATAACTATTCCTTGGAGCAGGGACTCCATGTCAGATGCGCTGAGAACACGCCCACCCCAGTATGCCGTCTGCCCAATCCCGCCGTCATGGAAATGTGCCTCGTACCCCGCAAGCGGAGCATCCGAGGCCCCGATAGTCAGCAGCGTCGGGGTCGCTCCAATCCCGCTATTGGCGAGGGCTGGCGTACCAGCGGTCATGGTCGCGTCCACACCGAGTTCCCCAAGGTAGATATGGGCGTCAACGCCGTCGTAAGTGGCGACCACGAGGTAGGTCGTGCCCGCCACACACGCCCGCGTGTCCATGCTCGCTCTAGC
>JAJFJO010000259.1 GCA_021774015.1 Gammaproteobacteria bacterium | reverse complement strand
TTTATACCTACTAGATCACTGCCCCTTCTTGCAAATGGTTAATCTTGAGGTCGGTTTAGAAAATGAAGAGGTGAGCTTAGTTAAAGCAGATAGTGGTTGGGTGATTCACGATTACGGTGATGCGTTGAGTAGCTCCCCAGGTCGTTTGTTATTTGGTGGTGGTTATATTCTTTCTGATAATGAAGATGAAGAGGGTGGTGGTGGCTCTGGGTTGGTCGAAGGCAAAGGAACAATCTATAAGCAGGCGTTTGATACAGCCATGCAAATGGTGGAAATTGCCCATCGACATGGTTGGCCAGGGCTTCATATTATCGATGGTCATCCGATGATGATGCGTGCTGCGTGGATTAAAGCGGGTAAGTTAGGTTTGCAGGTGTCGGGTTTTGAGCCAGATGCGCATGATGAGCTAGTTCGTGAGCGCTTCGACCTCAGTGAGACTGAGATTGAAACGTTGAAGCAAAAAGTTCGGTCTAATAATCCTAGGAAACGCAATTGAATCACGTTTACCAGCGCAACATCTTGATTCATCTAGCTATCTAAAAAATCAACTCATTACCAGCAAGGTGACTACGTGATTTTTGAGTACGCTATATAAACCAATCTGTTACACTGGGTAAACGCGCGCAACTGCGTTTCCTAGGATAAAACGTCTTAGTCGTGATTTTGTGATGTAATTATTTATAGTGAGTTGTTATTCGTACGGCAGTTTTATTTTTACTGTCATCCCGGAGTATAGACTCTCTTTGCGAGCTTGCGAGCAATTAGAGAGTCTTATATCCGGGATCCATCATTACTTCAAACTCCCAGCTCCAGTAATAAATAGGTCGCTCGCGCCTGCCTCTGGCCTATGCTCAGAGGTAGATAGTTACCGCGTAACTTACGGAGCCATTTTTGCTATTTCTGCTGGATCTGGAATCGGAGAAGAGTCAACCGTCGCAGATGCAGGTTGGTTTTGCCCATCAAATTTGTTGCGTTCCTGCACTTTTTGGCCTAGGATTTTAACAAATTCCTGCTCTTGATGTGCTATGCGCTTGCCACTGCAGCGAATTTTAGTAATGTCGCCAGTCTCTTTGTCTCTGACAATGATAGGTTCAGAAAAATAAGATTCATCTTTTTGCTTTTTGCGAAACTCTATAATAGTTGCCTCTAGATCTTCTTGAGTAAAGCCTTCTATTGTTCTTTCCTCCCACGGAGAGCTGAAGTTATAAGGGCTGTGGTCGTATATGTGTTTGGTGTAGGTTAGTTTACATAGGCCTTTGGAGGAGGGGTTGTCCTTGCGAGATTGCATTTTTTCAATTTGGAGTCCAGGTTTGTGCTGTTGACCGATTGCGTCAAGACTACGGATAGCATCGCTTAGATCGGTGCTGCCTTCCACAAGAGCGCGCCGATCCGATAATTCTTTTGTCATGCGAATGAGCTGCTCTTGAATCTCTTTAGATTTTTTTCCTTGTGCATTGGTACTGTCATCAAGTTCTTCTTGTGAGGCGCAGCCCGCCTTTGCCTCCAGTTGGGCATGATTAGTCTTAAGGGCATCTAGCTCAGCTAGCAATTGATTAAGCTTCTCCACCTGTTTGTTGTATTTGTCGAGAGCTGTTGCATTATGAGATGCAAGGTGCGACGTGTCGAGTTTTTTAGCGCGAGTTGGTGTTGTTGTCCATGCGGGTGATGCTGCTGCCGCTGCTGCTGCTGCTGCCGCTGATGTTGGGCCTGGAGTTGGAGTTGCTGCTCGCATAATTTTCTCTCTTAAAGCTAATTAACACAAATCCGCTGCTCGCAGCGGGGGTTTTTATTTCAATTGACGTCTATTGTACCAGGCTAGTATTAAGGCAAGCTTAAGAGATGCTTAAATTGATAAAAAAAATGATGGTAAGATACGCTATATGATTTATTGTAACTGATTGATTATATAAATATTTATTAGAAAATGGGGGTTGGAGTGATATTTGAGGCAAAAAAAACCCCCGAAAACGGGGGTTTTTATCGATCTAGATGGAATTAACCAACCATTTCTTTTAGTTTTTTCAAAGGACGAACTTTAACGACGTTGCGAGCAGGCTTTGCTTTAAACATCATTTCTTCACCTGTGAAAGGATTAACGCCTTTGCGAGCTTTGGTAGCTGGCTTGCGTTGTACTTTACATTTGATCAAGCCTGGTAAAGTGAATTCACCTGGGCCAGATTTTTTAAGGTGGCCGTGCATAACGTCACCGAGTGCTTCGAATACAGAAGAAATTTCTTTCTTGCTGATTTCAGTTTTGTCAGCGATGTAGTTGAAGATTTCAGTTTTCTTTAAAGGTGTTTTACCAATGCTAAGTTTTGGAGCTTTCTTGGTAACTTTTTTCGCTGTCTTCTTAACAGTTACTTTTTTAGCAGTTGCACGTTTTGCAGTTGCTTTTTTAGCCGTTACGCGCTTAGCTGGTTTTTTAGCAGCTGTTTTACGTGTTGCTGTTTTACGAGTTGCAGTTTTGCGCGTCGTTGCTTTTTTACGAGTAGTAGCTTTTTTGCGAGCCATGGGTTTTCCTCTTTCATTTTTTTAACATAGTAAACTGGCGTGAGCCTTCCAAGCATATGAAAGTAACACACTTTTCAGATAATGCGAACAAAAAAAGTAAAAAATATCGATAAAAATAGTGTTTTCTTCAATATTTTTGGGTTTTGGAGCGATTTTTCCTGTTTTTTGTCGGAAAAATTGGGGTTGTGGATAATTTTATTGTTGTGATTTTTTTGGTGAGTGTCTCTAGTGAAACTCAATAACAACCCTGCTTTTAGCAAGTCGGCGGTTTTAAAGCCGGCGCTTGGCTTGGGTTCCGTGTCGAGCCCGTGCCTATATAAACTTCAGCAATAAACATGCAGATAAAAATAGTTACGCCCCTTCGGGGCTGACAATAACAGGGCGACATTTTACCCAGCCTTGCGTCACTCGCGCTCCTTAAGACTGGGCTCTACAGGTTGGACGCCTTCGGCGTTGGGTTGGAATGTATTCTTGTGGTTGGGCTCTACAGGTTAGACGCCTTCGGCGTTTTTTGATGCTGGTTCAGGCTGTACGTTTCCTCTATTTACACGCAGACCCATATAAACCACTAGCATTCTAGAGCTGGATAGTCTAATATCTGCCACCCCACAGCCCGATTGGTGGGTGAGAGAAGAGTCGACAGCCCAGATCTTGTCTATTTGGCGAGAGTGCTGTAGTATCCTCATCCTTTAATACTATATATATTGAGAGTGCGCGTACAATGAAAACTCATATGGCAAATGCACAAACCGTTGATAGAAAATGGTTTTTAGTGGATGCTAACGGCAAAACTTTAGGTCGTTTAGCAAGTGAATTGGCTTTCCGCCTGCGCGGTAAGCACAAGCCTGATTTTACTCCTCATGTTGATGGTGGCGATTATTTCGTCGTTGTTAATGTTGAAAAGATAAAAGTGACTGGTAACAAGTTTGAAGACAAAATCTATTACCGTCACACTGGTTATCCTGGTGGGATTAAAGAAGAGAACTTTGCTGATCTTCAAGCTCGTAAGCCAGAGAAAATATTGATGAAGGCAGTTAAAAACATGTTACCAAAGGGTCCTTTGGGGCGTGATATGCTGACTAAGTTAAAGGTGTATGCTGGCACCGACCATCCACATGAGGCTCAACAGCCTGCAAACATCGATTTATAAGAGGTACTGAGATATGGCAGCTACAGAACAATTTTATGCAACAGGTCGCCGCAAGACGTCTAGTGCGCGTGTTTTCCTCCGTCCTGGTAAAGGTGACATTACTATTAATAGTAAAACACTGGAGAATTTCTTTGGTCGTGAGACAGCACGTATGATCGTGAAGCAACCCCTTGTAGCCGTGGATGTTGCTAATAAGTTTGATATCTATGTGACGGTATCTGGCGGTGGTATTAGTGGTCAAGCGGGTGCGATTCGGCACGGTATTACTCGTGCGCTGATCAACTATGAGCGAAATGAAACTGGTGCTACGGGTGAATGTGATGAAGATGGTAAAGGTATTCAGGGTGAGTGGCACAATGTGCTGCGTAAAGCTGGATTCGTTACACGTGACCCTCGTGCAGTAGAGCGTAAGAAAATCGGTCGCCATAAAGCACGTAGAGGCGTACAGTTCTCTAAACGTTAATACGTTTTTGCTTGAGCCCTTAAATGGATTTAAGCAAATACAATGGTTGGGAGTGTCTGCTTACAGACGCTCTCAATTAAGTAAGAAATCCCTTCTAGCTCTTTAAGGAGAGACCTCCCTATGACTATGATGAAACGTTCTGTAATGACCCTTTATTCTGGCGCGATGGATATTTATAGCCATCAAACACGCATTGTTTTGGCTGAGAAAGGGGTGAGTGTCGATGTCTTAAATGTTGATGCCAACCACCCTAATGAGGATTTGATTGAATTAAACCCTTATAACACACTGCCAACTTTAGTGGATCGTGAATTGGTACTTTACAATTCTCGAGTCATTATGGAATATTTGGATGAACGTTTTCCGCACCCGCCATTATTGCCGGTTTATCCTGTGGCTCGCTCTAAGTGTCGCTTAATGATGTATCGCATTCAGCGTGATTGGTATGTGCTAATTGATAAAATTCAAGCGCATGATGCAACCGCTGAAGAAAAACAAGCTGCTAAGGATGAGCTTCGAGAAGGCTTAATTTCACTCGCTCCTTTATTCGATGAAATGCCATATTTCTTGAGTGAAGAGTTCACATTGGTTGATTGCTGTATTGCGCCGATGTTGTGGCGCTTGCCAGCGTTTGGTATTGAGCTGCCTGCGCAAGCCAAAGCTATTTTTAAATATGCAGATCGTATTTTTGAACGTGAATCCTTTCAAGCAAGCTTGACAGAGTCTGAACGTGACATACGAGAGTTACATGACGTCAAGTAAACCCTATTTGATTCGAGCCATTTTCGAGTGGCTCGTGGATAATAAACTCACTCCTTATGTTATGGTGGATGCCATGGCTCCTCATGTATCTGTCCCAGAACGCTTTGTGGAAGATGGTCAAATTGTTTTGAATATCGCACCTCAGGCCGTCGCCAGACTCTCGATGGACAATGTTTGTGTGGAGTTTGATGCTAGTTTTTCAGGTATTGCAGAGCATATCTATGTACCTGTTCAGGCTGTGAAGGCTATTTATGCTTTTGAAAATGGCCGTGGCATGGTGTTTAGCGACGAAGATGAATTGGGGGATGAGGATGGTACACCACCGGATGATCAGCCACAACCGCCAACGGGTAGACCCAATCTTAAAATCGTAAAGTAATATTTCCTAAGCTGTAACCTCTGAAATATTTTTTTTTACTATCCTCGGTTGCTTGCTGATGAGACCATTTCAAAATGCAGTCAGCGATGACATGTATCATCTGCAACGTAAGCTGAGGATCGACAGGAGTAGCAGATGATATATGGAAGAGTATGCACTTTGGAGCAGTCGCGAAAGCCTGTGCCTAGCCTATATTTATCTATTTGGCCGACTTTAGCAGACGGTTATAAGCTTTATGTGCCAGCACAATTGCGATCACTCCAACAACGAGACCACCGAAGACATCTGTTAAATAATGCCACCCTAGTAGCACCGTTGATGCGATCACGCAGATGTTGAGTAGTGCAATAGGGATGAACAAATACTTTCTTTGAATAAACGCATAAGCACACAATACCGCCCAAATAACATGGCAGGATGGGAATGCGATCATCCCACCCAAAAAAGTTGAGACGTTAATGTGATGATGCACCTGATAGAACTTCATGGATGTATCATGTTGTATCGCCAAAAAGTGTGGGCTGGTGAATATTTCGGTTGGGCCAGCAGTTGGGAAGAAATAGTAAATCGTTGTGCTCATGAAGTAAGAAAAAATAATGGCTAGTAGGTATAGGTTTAGAGCCTTTTTATCCTGCAGCATAGCAACAATTACAGGCACAGCGAATAATTGATAGCCCATACTGTTATAAGCAATCGTTAAAAATTTCTGGATGGGTGGGTGAGAGTATGTCCAATTTAATATGGCAACGGTGTGAAATCCCATGGCTTTGTCTGCAGCAGCAAGGTATTTATCAATCAGAGGAAATGGTGTGAACTGTATTCCTGTAGTAAGAACAGCAAGTGCGACGATTATAAAAAAGTATAAGCCATAGCTTCGAGTAATAAAGGCCATTCTAGGCGAGTGTTGCCTGGCATACATAGCAAATGCAGTTAAGGCAAATAAGATAGGGGCGGCCCCAACCCAAGCCCAAGGAACGTAGTTTTCACCGGTGTATTGGGTAGTGAGCGCATTGATGGTGATATAGATAGCACCTAACAAGAAGGTGATACCCGTTAAACCGATTACCAAGCGATCTTCGCTAGTAACATATTGATTATAAAAATTTTTCACGGTACTCATCAGCGACGAAACTGTCATAGCACAACCCCTATTATGTACATTTGGTTTGAATTGTACCTCAAAAACCTTAAGGAAATATTAAGAAACCTCTAATTAAGAGCCAGGAATTCCAAAAGCGGCCATAATAAGGGCAATGATATAGCGCATAGAGGGCCCAATGATTTTAAACAAAATGCCAGATACTAACAGCGCAAGTAAAATCCAAATTCCAAAAGGTTCTATTTTTTCATAAGCATAGGCCATGTTTGGTGGGAGCATGCTTGAGACAACACGGCTCCCATCTAGTGGTGGTATGGGAATCAAGTTTAACACCATCAAAACTACATTGATGGTAATGCCAAATTTTGCGGCTAGATGAATAAAGGTCGCTGCAGATTGAAGAAACGGTTGGCTGGAGGAGGCGCCAAATAAGATGTAGCTCAGTTTAGCAATGATCGCCCAGAACAATGCCATTAATAAGTTAGCAGCAGGCCCTGCAACAGCAACGATGGCCATATCACGTTTTGGATGATGTAGGTTTTGCCAATTGACAGGAACAGGCTTTGCCCAACCGAAAATAAACCCACCCAGTAGCAGCATAATGATGGGCACTACAACCGTGCCAAGAGGGTCAATATGTTTGCCGGGATTGAGTGTAACGCGGCCGAGCATAAGTGCAGTTGTATCACCAAGCTTGCTAGCAACCCAGCCATGAGCTGCTTCATGCAAAGTGATCGCAAAAATAAGTGGGATTGCAGCGATGCAAATAACTTGTATGGCGACATTAATATTCATGCAGTCCCTTATTTCACTTTAGGTGCGTATTGAAACACTTTCACCACTTTACGTACACCCGATACTCGACGCGCTACGCTGGTAGCTAATGAGGCTTGCTGTTTGTTAACCAAGCCCATCATATAAACGACGCCATTTTCAGTGACAATCTTTATCAGTGTGGACTTAAGTCCTTTTTCAGCGAGCATGGCTGTTTTAACTTTGGTGGTGATCCAAGTATCTTCACTCCTGGTAAGAAAAGCAGTAGGGCCACTGACTCTCACTTCGTTATATATTCTATTAATATTGGGAACAGACGCGACCCACTGATAAGCGCGTTGTCTGAGTTCGGGTGTTTCAGCCTGCCCGACCATTAATGCGACGTGGTTAAAAACAACAACAGAGATATGCGAGCGACCTTTTAATACTTTGTCACGATTGATACGGTTTTGAGCAGTGACTTCTGCATTGTGGTCCTGGACTTTAAGTTTAATTCCACGT
>JAJFJO010000258.1 GCA_021774015.1 Gammaproteobacteria bacterium | reverse complement strand
ATGGATAAGTTGCTCATTCCAAGGTAAGTCACGGTAAGGTGCGTTATGCGATACCGGGAAGATGGGATACTTGATGATATTAAAATAAGGTGAGTAATCAAAGTCGCTGGGTGTATAGAGCTTGGGATTGCGTGCAATCATTTCTACGCCTTGTTTTTTATTTTCGCGAATGAGCGGCAAGATTGGAAATTTAACAGCACCGAAAGCTTTGGCAATCATTACTGAACAAATATCCTGTGTTGCCTGACCCGCATCGAAATTAAATAAACTTGATTTCCAGCGCCGAGGAATAAAGTGGCTCGCTAATAAAAATCGGCCCAGATCAAAAAAGTGGCGAAGATTGTAATCTTTGCCAACACTGTTTACCGCATAGGCAATAACTTTTTGGGCATCTTGATGCGAAATGCCGCTAGGGCGACAAATTCGAACGTGATCATTTTGATAGTGTTTTATATTATTAATAATTGTACCTTTACCAACGATTGCCTCAACAATCAGTTGATCACTGGCAGGACCGTTGTACTTTTGATGTACGATTTCGCGAATCATGGGGTCTTCAATATCATGCAAGCGCCCGATGTATAAGGCGGCATGAGTCCAAGGGCTGTGAGTGATGTTTCGGATGATGCGACTAATATAGTTTTTCCCTTCGATAAGTATTACATCTGCTGGTCGTACTTCGTAGGCAACACGACTGAAGTCACATAGGCCCCGGTTATCAGCAGGGGACTGCCTCATCATGTTTTTACCGATTTTGGCAATTAGCCAGTTACCCAAGCCCATCGTTTACATCCTGTAGAGTGGTTTTAGTTGAGTTGCTAATAATATCGCTATAAGAGAGGAGCAGCAAGAGTTAGAACTTTATTGTTGTGACTACTTAAGCGTAGGCGTGCTACCTATCTTTTTTGCTCTAAACCAACTCCTGCGCAAGTCCAATATAATTCTGCGGTGTTAGCTCTGCTAAACGTTGCTTAGCTTCATCAGGAATATCAATGCTCGTAATAAATTTTTGCATCATATCGGCTGTCATCGCTTTGCCGCGGGTGAATGCTTTGAGTTGTTCGTAAGCATCCGCAATACCATAGCGACGCATCACAGTTTGGATGGCTTCGGCCAGCACTTCCCAGTGCTGCTCTAGATCTTCAGTAAGGCGATTTTTATTGACGGTTAATTTGTGTAAGCCTTTTACGTTGGCTTGATAGGCTAAAGAGGCATAACCAAAGACACAGGCTAAATTGCGCATTACTGTAGAGTCAGTAAGATCACGTTGCCAACGTGAAATAGGCAGCTTGGTGGCAAGGTGATTGGCTAGTGCATTAGCAAGACCTAAATTACCTTCCGCATTTTCAAAGTCAATGGGATTTACTTTGTGTGGCATGGTAGATGAACCCACTTCATTTGCAACCGTTTTTTGTTGAAAATAACCGAGGCTGATATAAGCCCATATGTCTCTATTTAAATCTATTAATATCGTGTTAAAGCGTACTAATGCATGGAGTAACTCGGCGATAAAATCATGGGGTTCAATTTGTGTGGTGTGCGCGTTAAAAGTGAGGCCTAACTGAGTAACGAAAGCGTTATTTATTTCCGGCCAGTTATGCTCGGGGTAAGCAGCGTGATGCGCATTGTAATTGCCGACAGCACCGTTGAATTTGCCTAACAAAATACAATCACTAAATTGTTTTAATTGTTTTTCAGCACGGACAGCGATGTTTTTTATTTCCTTGCCAAATGTGGTGGGCGTTGCCGGTTGGCCGTGTGTGCGTGCTAACATGGCGTCACCAGCATGCTCTTTACTCATTGTGTTCAGCACATTAATAATAGTGCTCATGTCATTGGCGAGACTATTGCGAGCTTCTTTTAGCATCAGCGCATAGGCCAGATTATTGATATCTTCAGAGGTACAGGCAAAGTGAATAAAGGGAATGAGTTTTGCTAGCTGCTTATCTGATTTAATGTGTTCTTGCAGATAATACTCTACGGCTTTCACGTCGTGATTGGTGATGGCTTCGATCTCTTTAATTCGCTCTGCAGCTTCAAGTGAAAAGTTGTCGATTAGGCTATCCAATTTCTTGAGCGCTGCGGCATCCACCTGGGGAAATCCGTCTAAATTTTGCGCAGATAGGTGTTGAAGCCAGCGGATCTCTACGATCAGCCGATAATGAATGAGGCCGTATTCGCTAAGGAGAGGGCGTAAAGATTCTAGCTTGTTGTTATAACGACCATCTAGTGGAGAAAGAGCGAGTAATGTGTCCATACTGTAAAGCACCTTTGGTTTGCTGTTCTCAATGGTGTGATGATACTCGTTTGCTGTATTTTTGTCATTCTCATTAGGTCCAGAATCTTGTATCATGCACAGCTTCTAGTAAGCCATTAAGCAGGAAGGCACTTATCATGAAATACATCGATTTAAATCAGCAATATCACAAAGCCAAAGAAGCGATTGATTCAGGTATGCAGCGAGTCTTGGAGCATGGCCAGTTTATCATGGGGCCTGAAATTAAAGAGATGGAGCAGAAGCTTGCTGAGATGGTTGGTGTGAAGCACTGTATATCCTGCTCAAGTGGCACGACTGCATTACAGTTGGCGTTAATGGCGGTGGGTGTGGGGCCTGGTGATGAGGTGATCACAACACCCTTTAGTTTTTTCGCGACGGCTGAGGTTATTTACCTACTGGGTGCTAGGCCGGTTTATGTCGATATCAACCCGGACACCTATAATATAGACCCCAATCTGATTGAAGCGGCGATCACGGATAATACCAAGGCGATTATTCCTGTGAGCTTGTACGGTCAGTGTGCCGATATGGATGAGATTAACACAATAGCAGCCAAGCGTAATATTGCAGTGATTGAAGACGGTGCTCAAAGTTTGGGCGGCAGTTACAAAGGCAAACCTTCGTGTGGATTATCAACGATAGGTTGTAGCAGCTTTTTTCCATCAAAGCCGCTGGGTTGTTATGGTGATGGTGGAGCGTGTTTTACGAACGATGATGAATTAGCGCAGCGTTTGCGTATGTTTTCGAATCATGGTCAAAATGGCCGTTATAACCATGAGGCAATCGGTATTAATGGTCGGATGGATACGCTGCAGGCTGCTGTTATTTTAGCAAAACTACCATTATTTAAGCAGGAAATTGCCGATCGCCAACAAGTGGCTGCTTGGTATGCGAAGGCCTTTGATGGCCGGGTGAAAAGCCAGCTAGTCGAAGAGCATAACTTGAATGCTTGGGCGCAGTATACGATAGAGGTTGCTGTTGGAGATAAGGGCCGTGATGCGGTGCGCGAGGCTTTGGCTGCAAAAGGTATTCCAACAGCGGTGCATTATCCAGTGGGCCTGCATCAGCAGCCAATTATTAAAAAAATGCACGGTGAATTACCGAGTTTTCCATTCTCAGAGGCTGCTTCAAGGCAGGTAATGAGTGTTCCATTTCATCCGTATATGACGGAGGGTGAGGTGAAAGAAGTGGCTGAGGCTGTGTTGGAAGTTATTACTGTTAGTGTTTAGTGGTTATGTCGGAGCAGCATTATTATTTAACTCAGGGTTGCATGCATTTGCCTATTCTTAAAGCGATTGATCAAATTGTTTCTACACGAATTTTTGTTATTACAAGATTAGATAATTTGCAACAATTGTTATTAGTATCGATCGATAATGTCTCCATTAATGTTGTTAATGCTGCACCAGTAGTGTTTCATGCTGACTTTATTTTCGATACATTGAATACAAATAAAGATAATTTTTTTAAGAATTAGATACCCCTAAACCTAAGTAT
>JAJFJO010000257.1 GCA_021774015.1 Gammaproteobacteria bacterium | reverse complement strand
ACGTATCACGGCCCCGGCCAACTCATGATGTATGCTTTACTTGATATCAAGCGCATGAACATCGGCCCTCGAGATATGGTCCATCGTTTTGAAAAAGTCATTATCGCTTTATTGTCATCTAAAGGCGTTACCGCTAGCGCTAATCCTAACGCACCGGGTGTTTATGTCGATGGCGCAAAAATCTGCTCCATCGGGCTGCGCGTTCGCAAAGGCTGCAGTTATCACGGCATTGCTCTGAACGTCAATATGGATCTCACTCCCTTCAGCTACATCAATCCTTGTGGGCTCAAAGGCATGAATATGGTCCAGATCTCAGATTGGGAGACATCTGTTAGCATCGAGTCCATTAAAACTGAGATACTGCCACACTTTTGCGATATTTTCGGGTATACTGCACCCCAACACCAGCAGCATTTACCGGAGTTGTGCGATGAGCAAAAATCAACACTATGATCCAACAAAGAAGGCCTTAGGCGCAGAAAAACTATCCCGTATCCCAGTGAAAATAGAGCCTACAGAAAAGCCTCTGCGCAAGCCAGACTGGATTCGCGTCAAACTCCCTAGCAATGATAGCATCGGTAAATTAAAAGAACTCCTACGTGAAAATCGCATGGTTACGGTCTGTGAAGAAGCTTCATGCCCCAACCTCCCTGAATGTTTTGGCCATGGTACCGCCACCTTTATGATTATGGGTGAAAAATGCACGCGCCGTTGCACGTTTTGTGATGTCGGTCACGGTAGGCCAGATCCACTAGACCCTGAAGAACCTAAAAACCTTGCGAAGACTATTGCAACAATGGATTTAAAATACGTCGTTATCACCTCCGTAGACCGAGATGATTTGCGTGATGGTGGCGCTGCCCATTTTAGCGAATGCATTAATGAGGCACGCAAAGCCAACCCCACGGTGACATTAGAAGTGCTCGTTCCGGATTTTCGTGGACGCATGGAAAAAGCACTCGATGCGATGGCAAGCGGTTTACCTGACGTGTTTAATCATAATGTAGAAACGGTTCCCAATTTGTATAAAGCCGTGCGCCCGGGCGCGAACTACGAATGGTCTTTGCGTTTACTACAAGAATTCAAACAGCGCTTTCCCGGCATTCCCACCAAATCAGGTTTAATGTTGGGTTTAGGTGAAACCAATGAGCAAATTAAAGCGGTACTGAGAGACATGCGTGAACATGATATTGATATGTTAACCCTGGGCCAATACTTGCAACCCACACGCTACCATCACCCTGTGAAAAGATATGTCACTCCACAGGAATTTGTTGAGCTAGGTAATTATGCCAAGTCCATTGGCTTTGAAAATGTCGCCAGCGGGCCGCTAGTGCGCTCATCTTATCATGCTGATTTACAAGCAGCAGGAGAAGTCGTTCAGTAAAAAGGGTTAATTAAAATGCCTTGTCATCTCGGAATTTCGATTTCTTTTCGAGCTTGCAAACATTAGACAACCCGGGATCCATAGATCTTTGCAACAAACAGCGGTTAGAAAATTATGGAACATTATTTCAAACACTACCTGCAGCCCTTACTGCAATACTTTCACCAGCACCCTCATATTGGTGGGCTATTTGCTTTTGTTGTCGCCATGTCGGAATCTCTACCTTTAATCGGCACCATCATTCCCGGCTCAGTCACCATGACGGCGATCGGTACATTAATTGGGTCAGCAATCCTTCCCGGCTTTACCACAATTGTCTGGGCATCACTAGGTGCATTCACTGGAGACTGTATTGGTTTTTGGCTCGGCTATCGCTACAACGAAAATATAAGAAATATTTGGCCATTTAAACGCTACCCCAAAATGCTTGCCATGGGAGAAGACTTTTTCCATAAACATGGCGGCAAAAGTATTTTAATCGGTCGCTTTATTGGCCCAGCACGCAGCACGATGCCTATGGTAGCAGGAATTTTACGTATGAGCTGGCCTCGTTTTATTGCTGCAGCAATCCCATCTGCTATCTTATGGGCACTATTGTATATGACCCCAGGAATTATGTTAGGTGCCCTTTCTTTAGAGTTACCTCCAGGCAAAGCAACAGAATTTGTATTGGTGGGCATTCTGATTATCATCGCCTTGTGGTTTATTTTCTGGCTAATCCAATATTTTTTCCGCTCACTGGCACGCTGGATTAATAAAAAGGTTGATGCTCTTTGGGATTGGCTTTATCGACACCACTCATCTAAATTTTTTATTAGTGGCATCACCAATCATCAAAACTCTGAAGATCACCACCAGCTAACGATGTCATTGCTTGCATTATTAAGCGCCGGATTATTTTCCATTATCTATCTTAATGTCATCTTTCATACTTTTCTAACCCACCTTAATGAACCTTTGTTTTATTTTTTGCAAAGCATTCATAACGTGGGTGTAACGCATTTTTTTATGGTGTTCACTCTTGTATTCAACCCTAAACTCAGCTTAGTGATCGGTACACTGTTGGTTGCTGCATTGCTTATCACAAAACAATGGCGCGCCGCCACCCACTTTGCACTTGTCTTTGTTGTCGCTGCTACCATTGGTTTAGCCTGCAAACATCTGTACTATTCACCACGCCCCGCAGGATTAATGGTATTTAATCCCTCCTCGTCGTTCCCAAGTGGACATACACTAATGTGCATGGTTATTACAGGGTATATTGCTTTTTTATTTACACGAGTAACACAATACAAATGGCACTGGATATCTTACACAGTCGCGGGTGTTATTATGTTGTGCTGCGGTTTATCACGGATGTATCTAGGTGCACACTGGCTAACCGATGTGATTGGTAGCTACTTTCTAGGCTTTGCTGTGTTGCTGGCTGGCGGCGTCAGTTATCGCCGACTGCCGAAAACTCACTCTGATTTTTCCTTAAAGCCTTGGGTGTGGGGCTTAATGGTCAGTATTGCATTTACAGTTCCAGGTTTGGTATTTGCACATCTACAATGGAAAAAGCTGAGTTATAACATCCAACCTTATTCAATTAACTACAATATTCGTGTCGATCAGTGGTGGAACCAACCGCAAGATTTTTTACCGTTATACCGACATAATCGTTTTGGAAAACCCATACAGCCGTTTAATATTCAATGGACAGCACCACTAAACCGTATTAAACAAACCCTAACTCAAAACAGCTGGAAAGTGATTACCAAGCAACCCAAAGTGAAATCTGCATTAACTCGCTTTATTAGCCACAACCCTAAATATCACTTGCCGATTTTGCCCTGGCAGTATTTAAATAGAAAACCTGTTTTGTTGATGATAAAACCTACCGGCAATAAAGGCAGTATTATTGAGCTGCGACTATGGGCAACACATGTCAACTTTACCGATAGCAAAAAATCATTATGGATTGGTGCAATTAACTTACATAAACCACCTAAACGACTTATCAGCTTGCGACACTCCGACATTATCCGCTCTGCGCCAAGTAAAGTGATTAAAAAAATAAAGCAGAACCTAACCAGTTACCGAATAAAAATCATGCGCGTATCGACTGCTGATCAACCAAAACACATTCAAGCTAGTGATTGGAATGGCACCGTGCTGTTGATTCGCTAGCTTCCTTCTCGCTACAACCATTCAGATATATAAATAGACGCGCGTCATCCACCCTCCGCGAACCAATAGCTCGCGCTCACTTACGAATGATAAGCCTGCTAGGGCTGAATAATCACCTCTCGCCTAATCGTCATTTTTCCATTAGGCGAGAGTGAAATCGATGGTTTTCCTCACGCCTAATCGTCATTTGTCTATTTTACGAGAGCAATACCGCCTGCTTAAATCTCGCCAAATAGACAAATGGCGATTTGACGAGAGATATATTTGAGAGTAAACTCTCGCTTAATTGGATTTTCACCATTTAGCGAGAGGTCTATTTTGACTGATTTTGTTGGCCGAAAGAAAGAGCTAACCCTATTAAAATCTCTTTTAGATCAAGGGGTTGCTAAACTTATTGTCGTAAAAGGGCGCCGCCGAATTGGCAAAAGTCGTCTGCTAGAGGAATATGGGGGAGCCTTTAAAAGCGCATATTATTTTTCAGGTCTAGCCCCAGATGCGGGTATTACGGCTCAAAACCAAAGAGACGAATTTGCAAGACAGCTGGCGGCACAGCTTGGAATCATTGGAATCGACACCAAAGACTGGGGTAATCTTTTCTGGCACCTTTCAGAGCACACCAAAAAAGGCAGAGTTTTAATCGTCCTAGATGAGGTGTCATGGATGGCAATGGGCGACCCTACATTCTTACCGAAGTTGAAAATTGCTTGGGACCTCTACTTCAAAAAAAACAATAAGTTGATTTTAAGCTTATGCAGCTCTATTTCCTTATGGATAGAAAAAAACATTCTAAGTAGCAAGGGTTTTATGGGGCGTCAATCACTCACACTAACTCTTGATGAACTACCAATAGAAAAATGCACAACATTTTGGAGCAATGGCGGCATTATCTCACTTCAAGAAAAATTACTTATGCTTTCTGTAACCGGTGGCGTGCCAAGGTACCTGGAAGAGATAAATCCAAAAGCAACTGCGGAACATAATATTAAAACTATGTGTTTCATGAAGGAAGGCATTTTATTCAATGAGTTCAATCAAATTTTTAAAGACTTATTCAATAAAAATACACATCTTTATCACGATATTATCGAAACTTTAAGTGGGCCCTCTATGGAGGCTAAAGAAATCTTTGATGCTTTAAAAATCAGCCACAGCGGCAGTAACTATGAGCACTTAGTCAACCTGGCTGAAGCAGGATTTATTACACTAGATTATAGCTGGAGAATCACAGATGGGCATATAGGTAGACGTTCAAAATATCGGTTAAGCGATAATTATTGTCGTTTTTATATTAAATTTATAAAACCAAATTATCATAAAATCATTAATGGCAATTTTGATGACATTAGTCTTAACAGCTTACCCGCATGGTCGAGTATCATTGGGCTTCAATTTGAAAATTTAGTCCTAAAGAATCGTAAACTAATACAAATAGCGCTTGAAATCATTCCCCAAGAAATTGTTTGTGACAATCCATTTTTCCAAACTGCTACAAGCAAACACAGAGGCTGCCAAATTGATTATTTAATACAAACACGTTTTAACACGCTGTACTTATGTGAGATAAAATACTCCAAGCATCCCATTACCAGTAAAGTTATTGATGACGTTAAAGAAAAGATCAATCGTTTATCCATACCAAAAAACTTCTCCATACGACCTGTGCTTATTCACTGCAATAGTGTTTCTGACAGCGTCCTTGAGAGCGGTTTTTTTACGAAAATTATTGATTTTTCGGAATACGTATAACCAACCAAGGTTCAGTTTAGAGGATAAAAGCTTTTGTACTTTCTAACACTCAACCACTGAAAAAGAATCCAACAGCCGCTGATGAATACCATCAAAACCCTTATTGCTCATCACCACCACATGATCACCGGTTTGGCAAAATGATTCTAAATGCCGCACAATACCCGTCACATCATCATGCACAACAGCACGGCCATCCAATTGCGTAACACTATGCCAACAAAGCTGATCTAAAGTTAGGATTACTAATAACGTTAGCAGCACAACATTAACTCAAAAAAATTCTGCACCAACTTCAACCATGAGTTTGCTGCATGACGCTAAATGTCTCAAACAAATCGTCATATGCCGTTTGACTGCCAATAATGTGATTGTATTCTTCTTTGCTAAGCGTGATAGCATAACATTCTGTAACAGCTTCAACAGCACTTGCTGCACTAGCACCTGCCGCTTCATCATCCACCATTGTGATAGGTTCTATCATATACCGTATGACTGAAGCTGCAGATGCAGATGCAGATGCAGATGCAGATGCAGATGCAGCAGATTGAACTGTTGACTGTAATTGCTTTTGACAGTCTTGTGCTTCACGCTCAGATTTAAACACCAACTGCACTTTACCTGGCGATGGAATTTGTTTGTTCACCTCAACTAATAAAGCTGCCAAAGAGTTGAGTGGTTTTGTTCTAAATAACCCAGCAGTTGAAGATATAACAGATGTTACCGGTCTATCTGATATTGCATTTATACCAGCACCGGCTACAATTTGTTGAATTTTGAGCAATAACTCTCTAGAGACATTGTAAATTAAAGCAATATCTCTCTTATCTTTTGTTCGTTTTATACTTACAAAATCTAATTTAGATAACTCTAACCGTTGCTTTGCTTCATTGTCCAAATAAGCAAAAACATTACCTTTAGGCGTAACAACCCACTCCACTTTGATAATAAGTGCAGATGACAATTGTCGAAATGCTCTTAAAACAACTCCCTCTACTGGCTGGGCAGAAGTATTTCTTTTCAAGGCAGCGTCATGAACCTCTCTAGTAAGTGGCTCTACTTCTTCAAGCAATGGGTCAGGGCATCGAGTTAAGTGATCACGTATTGAAATTGCCTTTTGCTGATAATGAGGAGTAGAGTCAGTAGCCAACCGACGAAACAATTCATTGCGTGATTCGAAGGGTAAAAAGAAGATACGATCCATTGGAAAAACACGTATTCTCATATAGGCCACTTTCATAAATTGTTCGTACTCATCTACGCTTAGTGACTTTTCAGTCTTATTAGCTTTTTGTAACTCTAAGATAAAGACTGCAAAAATATCTCCAGCCTGAGCAGATTGCTCTAAAACCGCTGCTTTTTTTTCATCATCATCCTCCGCAGAAGCTAAAATTTGCTGCGCATCAATGTGCCCCCCTGCCGCAGCCATCTCGCACCAGTATTCCGATGTGCCAACAGATTTATCAACACCTAATCCAGTATAATAAGCTGTAGATAACTCAAA
>JAJFJO010000256.1 GCA_021774015.1 Gammaproteobacteria bacterium | reverse complement strand
AACGCTCACATCCAGTTCAATGTGACCATCTTTGGCTTTATAAATGACAATTTCAGGCATTTTGATCCTTCCTATGTAATCCATTCTATAGCCCTATCCTACCATAAACTACATCTACATGGAATAAGGATACTATGAAATATTAGCCGTATAGATTCACCTCTACCATTACTTTTAGAGCAATTTTGAATGAAAGATTCCGGCGCTTATGTCAAATCACCCAAATGATAGATCTTGTCATCGCACCTGTTATGTTGGCATCTCATATTTTAAGTTACATGCTTGGAGCCTTTGTTGCGCTAGCCGAGCTAACCTCGGCTGGAAACAAACGCTCATAGGCACCATCACCCATCAGGCAATCATATTCATCTTTTGTTAGTACCAAAACTTCCTCTTCTTCATCTTTTGATCCTACGGCCGAGTCACTGGGCAGCGCTTCTAGCTCTCTAGGATCTTTTGGTGTATCAGGTTTTGATATTTGATATTCTTCATGCAGCTGTTGCTGAATTTCTCTAAATAATTCAATCCCTGCTGGAGATTTAAGATCAGGAAAGTGAAATGCTACACTGTCTTTGCTACGGACATTACATTGTTCTTTTCTTAACGCCAGTAGCTTTTGCTGCAATTTTGTGGGCGAGTTAAAAAATTGGGGCCCTCCTGTCGATTGTGAAGGGCTAGGTATGGCTGAAGCAACTTTGCTAAAGTCATCATCTAGTAGCGGCGGACCTGTAAGAGAACCTTGAGTAAGCTCTTCAATGCTAGCTAACTCTGGTAATGTTTGAGCGTCACCAAGTCCAAGTTCAATGAACCATGCTCTAAATTCGCGCAGAGCTTGCCAACGCTTGGCAGTATCTTTACCGCGAAAAAATTCAAGCCACTGCGCTTCTCCTCGTTTAAGCACTGCTAATCTATCATCGGAGTCTAGCGCGGCGCCTGCTGCCGCTGCTGCAGCACCGCCATGAGCTGGACTATGAGCACTCAAGCTCGCTAATTGAGCTTGTAATTGATGTTGCTGAACTTGTAACCTAGCTAAGGTTAGTCTGCCTTCAGGTGTTTCGGCCTTTGGGTAAGTGAAACGTACTTTGAGGTTATAGCCGCTGCCAATCGGATATTTAATATCTTGACGCCAGCCGTGGCTTAAATCTGCTTGACCAATTAGTTCTGCATGAGAGTTCGACAGAATTTCAATGTTACTCGGCACCAATCCAAATGGAAGGAAGTGTTCAAGTGTGATTTTTGCATGGCCTTGAGCAGGTTGGACAGTCGTAATAATTGGCCAAAATTGTGTGCCGGAAAAATGAATGTGGAGCTTTTTTGAATGAGTATTCACAACGTGAACTAACTCACTGGCGATATCCTCCAAGTGCTTCCTGCGACCATGGAAAGTTTTATTATAAACCACCTCATCATTTATTTTTTTTGCTAAAACTAATTTTATTGGATACCCATAGAGACCATTCGGACCACCAAAATGTCCGGTTTCTAAATGTGTGAAAGTCAATTCGCTAAACTGTCCAATCCAGCGATAAAACACGCTCAAGGCAGTGCCTCCGTGACTCCAGTCGTTATGAGGTTGATATTTCGGACCACCCGCCCATAACATATCTGTACGCTCATTTTTTACTTTTCTTGTTTCCATCTGCATAGGATAACTAGGTTCAAAAACTTCAACTGCAGCTTCAAGTGCCTCTATTTTAACTTGAACATCTTTCAATTCCGCTGCCAACTGCTCACGTGTTTTGGGCTTACTCGCTACGGCTGTGAGTGCTAAAACCTCTTGGCGTTGTTTTTCAACGCGCTGCATGCCTGCACGTATACTCAAAAGTGCGGCACCGTTGCCAGCATAATTTTCATATATCGCAGCAAGGCGTGCTTGGAATTGCTCTTGGCGTTGGCAGTAATGTCTAAAAGTAAAAGCATCTGCAGCTTGAGGCTCTAGCCCATCTAAAACACCCAATAATTCTTCTCGATGCACAGCTTCTGGCGCAGAATAAATCACATAGCGTTTTTGGTCCCATACATTGTCAATAATAGCGTTCATAGCCTCTCGTTCAGCATCGGAGACCTCTTCAGTTTTTATTTCTCCCGCAGCGCCACCTGCCGAAATTTTACCTTTAAAACTTGCTTTTATCTTTTCATCCCAACTGTTGTTATATTTACTATCAACCTTACTTATCACAATAATTAATGAGGAATTTAAAATGGCTGGATTAGTAATTCGCAATAGCTGCTTAAAAATCATTAGCAATTTATCATCGCCTCTTTCCTTGATAGCGCTAAATGGGATAGTCCAAATAACGGCTCTTGGCTGGGACGCTGCCCTTTGAACAAAATACGGCGCCAAGCTCATTACTGCTTTTTGCTCATCTGTTTTGCCCTGGGTATTATCTAAGGTTCCTGGCAAATCAATTATGCGATAAGGTTTATCATCAGCGGGTATTGTGACATGGGGCCAGACTGTTTCAGATTGTCCACTGTCACTGGTTGAGCAAACCTCATCAGCACCACCACAAAATTCTAGGCCATCAAAATCCTCGCGGTACTCACTTCCCTGCAATACATTAGCTAGTGTGCTCTTACCTGCACCGGTAACGCCAAATAAAAAGATAGCTTGTTTACCCTTAATCGTACTAACGCGCTTTTCTAGCTCGTGTAAATGACCGTGCAATTCATCAAACTCGGCAGCTTGCACCGCTGCTGCTGCACCACCTGTATCAGGTGCTGGCAATGCTAATGAAGTTCTGGCTGATGCTTGCAACAAATTTGGAGCGCATATAAAGCCCTCTAAATAACCCAGCAGTAATTCACCACCGCGTGCAACTGCATCTTTAAAAGCTTGTTTCTGTGGGACTGCTGGATTAAAAGCGCTGAATGCATTTTCAGCATTAAATGCAAGGTATTCAACAACCGCATCTTCTCGGCCATGAATATCTCTTGCTTGATGTTGAGCGGCGCCAGCATAGGTATGCCCATCAATTTTTGCAGGGAATTGCTCAGGAGATAAAATATCCTGCGCATTGAATACGCACCCTAGCACATGCATTTGTGCTCTAAATTCATCAGCGAGGTTATTATATATTTTCACTTTGGCACGCACCGCCTCGATGTGCTGTCTTGCAAGCGCCAAATGGGCGCGAGAAACACCACCCTGTATTGCAGTCAGTGGGCCTCCGTCTAAGCCTACACCCGCCTGAATATTAGCTTGAATAATTTCTGCCGCATGCTTTCTTTGCGTACCCTCAGAGCTCAACGCTCGAATCTGCCCTAAACGCACCTCCATTTCCGCGCGAATTTCTGAAAACTGCTCTTGATAAAAATCTAAAAAGGCATTAACAAACTCAGCGCTACCTAAGAGAGAAAGCAAATCATAGCTAGGCTGTAATTTGTGCCGAAAAAGGGTTATCGTGCTTTCGATGCTATGAATTATGGGTTGGTATTCACCCGCTGTTACCAACATATCAGCAGAGGCAGCTACTTGGGATGAAATGAACAAAGGAATGTTTGCAAATGCCTTTAGTGCATCACCAATCTCGAGTAAATTATGTAATTCTGACCACTGAATTAATTGACTGGCTTTTGAATGCTTAACTCTGAACAGTGGATTATCTAGCAGTGTTTTTAAATCACGGAGGTGGTACCAGCCGGACAATTTCCCAGTAGCGCTGTTTTCTGGTGTTAAACTTGGGTTTTCAACAATAGCTCTTACATTACCTAATGCGCGCTGCAGATGCTTATGCACGTTATTTTTAGAGCCTACTTCCAATAAGCTTTGACGCAATTCTTCGTGCGCGCCTGTTTGATGACTGATAGCAATCCAATACCGCTGCATATCCCCATACATATCCAGTACGTGTCCCTCGATCTTATCTAGTTGACCGCGTTGCAAACTTAATTCTTCGAGGACTTGACCAAAACCAAGGTGCAGATTTCGCAGTATGGAATCTTGATTGGTTAAAACTGCTTGCAGAGTTTCCATTACTTGCTTATGGTTAATCTGTATTTGCTCAGACAACTGTTGCATCATTTTTTGAATCTGCTTCATCATTTGTTGCATGCCTTTATTGCTGCTCCGGCATCCAAACAAACTGCCCAAACTGGTGATCCCACCTAAAACCATCGACACTGGATTTGCCAATGCAGTCAAACCTAATAAACCACCGCCTGCCGTTAAAACACGTCCAATGTGAGCAATGCCTTGACTGACATTCATCAACGCTTCTCCAGCAATTGCTGCACGTTGTATATGGCGATTTGGTATTCGTGCCATAAAGCCAAAGGCACTGCGCGCTTGATTAAAGCCTTTGTCTAATTGTTCACGCCTGCGTGCTATGGCAGCCTCGTCACGATCTGATTGCGCCAACAAATCACCAAGCCCACCATACTCTTTAACAAGTCCTGCGCTGATCCCTTCTATCTCTCTCACTCTCTCTTGGAACTGGCCAGGGTAACCACCAGCTGCAGCGGCCGCTGCAGCACCACCTGAGTCACCCGTCTCGTTACCAAAGAGCATGGTATGTATGTGCTCACGAATATAAGGATCACCTCCAAGTACGAATCCACTCTTTTCTGAATCATCACTTCCAGCTGCTGCTGCAGCGTTGTTATTATCATTAGGCATTGTATTATCCCTTTTTGTTGTTCTTGACACCCCATCGATGGGAGTAGTACCTACCTCCCAAAAACCATAACTCACGTGAGCACTTTTACCTGACTTACCTCGGCCGCCAACACCTGCGCCCACACCTAAATTTGCAGCCATCGTAAAGCGCGTTCCCTGGCTCGACAAAACCACTTCAACGCCTGCAATTTTGGCTGCAGCCTTGAAACCAGCACCAGCTCCGATACTAGCCCCGGCACGAATGCCAGGGCCTTTTATGATAAAACTTTCAACGGTTAAACCATCTAAACTGAGCCCTTTCGCCTCCAGGCCATGCAATATTGATTGCTGCATGTCATTATCAATTGCGCCGGTGCAGGCAAGCTCTTTCAAAGAACAGTTGGGCTGCATGCTCCAGATTTCTTTAGTATCAATATCAGCACCAAAACTCAAACCATCCGTACCCAAACTTAATCGTGCTTGTCCAGCAAATACTGGCTTACAGTGAGTTTCTGTAAAAGCAATAATATCAAACATATCATCTGACAATGCAGAGTCAGAATCATGCAAATAAGCAAATGCACTGACTAAATCAGCATTATCAATACTGAATTTCCGTTCCCACATAAAAGCAGCACTTGCATTAACAGCACCGCTCGTATCTCCACTTGCTGTCACTTCTGGAGTAGGCTTGCCTTGTGGCATAAATAGGATCCCTTATTGTATTATATTGCTATGTATACGCTGTATAACCTTTTTTGGCTGTGTCGCAAATTTTCATTGCAATAAAAAGCGCAGTCTCCCTAAGCACAGCGCTGACGCATCAACCATCCTCTGCTCTGCCTTTTTCGTAGTCAATAACAATATTGCTATTATACTGTCATGACTTCGCAATGTAACCCTCATTTTGAGGTGATAACAGCCTTGCAAAATCACATATCCATCACTCGGCTTTATTCAGCACAAGCGGGTTTTTTAGCTTGCTACCTAATATGTTCTTAATATATTTTTTTAGCATTAATAATTATTCTAACTGGAAATACAGTTGTGGTTTTTTAACGCATTGGCTCTCATACCACTGCGCAGATAGCCAAGGACTAAATAAAGTGTCTTTGATCAATTTTAATGTCGCAGAGCAGCCTAAATCTTTAATGGTGCGCTTCAGTTTTTTTGTATACTCACACAGCGCATTGATGGCATGACCTAAACGCATCAAGTAATGAAACCCTTGCATCGCATTCGAATTCAATGAAAATGCGTGCTTGTAATGATAGCCACGATTTTTTTCCGTGTTAATACTATCCTCTATTAACTCCTTCTTGCGAGCACCCATACTTAATAATTCATGAACGTTACCAATATGAATTCGAATACTTGAAATCCACGCGTGCTCACTAAAACACTCGACAATCTCCCCGGTTTTTTTATCAACATCATTATAGTGTTCAGAGCAACCGACTAAATTGACATTAAGTTGCCATTCATAACCATGAATAATATCATTCTGCCAATGGAATGTTTGCTCCCTTTTCCGATACGCAGGTTGATCCGGTATAGGCATAGCCATGGATTTTGTTTTATTTAAAAGTGTAGCGAAATCCGTTAATTTTCTTTTTGGTAACCGAATAATATATTCCCAATGGTATTCATCAAGAGCACCCACTACAGGTTGAGTCGCATACATCGCATCCATGAAAAAAATCATACTTAGGCGAGGAAAATACTGTTTTAATCGCCTTGCTAAGCGTTCAAATGCCGTTGTCTCTGAATCTTGTTTACCTTTTTCTTGTTTCAGTTCGTTATTGTCACGATATAAATACTCAGTAATTAAAGGTATCGTCAGGCCATTTTTGAAAGTAATATTTGCTTCAACAACATAGATATATTGTTGTTTTTTCTTATCTTCCTGATTGCCAACAGCACGCTCACACCAACGCGCATCTTGCATTAACCCATTACGATACAGTTTCTGGGTGCCATCAAGGAGAGCGCTAAATGCCCCCTGGAATTTAGCGCTCTCCAATATGTCAGAGGACCCTACACGGTACGAATGCTGCGCCAACGCCCACCGACTTAGATGGCTAGCGGGTCTGCTTTTGTCATTATTTTCAATATATTACTTTTATCTTATAAATCAATGAATTCAACATAACTGTTGTTTTTATTCATTGTAAATATAACAGTTATGTTGTATAGTATGTAAATGGATTGTAAAGAACTTAAGAAGTGGCTAAAAAAACATGGCTGCCTATTTGAAGAAAGCCGAGGGAAAGGTGGCCATATTACTGTGCGACGTGGTGATAGGGTAACTGTGATGCCTATGCATGGTAAAAGAGAACTACCTACAGGCACAGTTGAAGCGATTAAGAAACAACTAGACTTAAAGGGGGTCAGATAATGGAAACACTCAGATATCCAGTTGAACTTCAAGAAAGTGCTGATGGAATAACAGTTTTATTTCCTGATATGCCTTATGGTGTAACATTTGGTCACTCAAAAGAAGAGGCTCTACTTAATGCAGTTGATTGTTTGGAAGAAATTATTGCTACATTAATGAAAGATAGAAAAAATATTCCCAAACCAAGCGCTGCCAAACGAAGAGCTATTGTGACACTAACCCCAGCATTTTCTGCCAAGGTATTGCTTTACAATGCACTACGTGAGCAACATATTACTAAAGCTGAATTGGCGCGTCGATTGAACTGGAAATACCCTCAAGTCGATCGTTTATTTGATACCCACCACAGTTCACAGCTGTCTCAGCTGGTTGCTGCAGCCTCTGCTTTAGGAAAAGTGTTTATTATTGGCATTGAGAATGCACGATAAATGTTTAAAACAGGAACCCCAGTAGTATAAGCTACTGGATTTTTGACGCTATACGAATCTCGCGGATTTAAACCACAAGAACCAACACACCTCTTTATCCATGATGAAGTTGCATCACCCTAAATGACTCAAGCAAATCATCATAAGCTTCTGAATCTCCCATAGCTGTATTAAATTCTATTTTACTAAGCGTGATAGCAAAACACGATGTAACTGCTGCAGCGGTGCTCGCAGCACTTGCGCCTATCTTATCATCATCTAGCATTGCAAAAGAATCTATTGAATATTGTGTTGCAGCTCCTGCCCCTGCTGAAAATTTTGCTTGCAGTTGTCTTTGACACTCTTGTGCCTTATCTTCAGAATCAAAAATAAGCTGCACTATATCAGAAGTAGGAATCTGTTTTTTAACTTGAGTTAATACAACTGATAAGGTATCTGATGGTTGTGTTGAAAATAATCCAGCCGTTAGGTAACCAGCAAGTTTTAGTGGATATTTTCCAACACCTGTCGCTGCAGCTACCACAGGAGACGTACTCGATAATGATGCAGCCATATCAGGAACACGCCCTGTTGCTATTTGCTGATCCGATACATCTATAACTCTACCTCTACTACTTACTTCAACACTTTCACTCTCTGAAGCAGATCGAGCATTCCAATTATCACTATCCAGCAGCCCTATCTGACAATCAATAACACAGGAATTTTTTCCTAAAGTCATCTCATCTAAAGTCACTACCCTCTGTGCTTGCACACTTCTATTCGTATCGCTCAGTAACTTACGGAAATCAGCCATAATTTGAGAATCCTCACTCAGATCTAACCCAGCTATTCCTAACGCAGTTAATGCCCTATCCCGCACACCTTCATCCGTATCACTCAGCAACACTAACCAACGCCCCACAACCCGTAGATCTTGTATTAGACCAAGTTTCGTTAATGCTGCCACCGCTTTATCACGCACAACCCAATCACTATCACCTAGCAACTCACACAACCCAGCCTCAACTACACGTAATCCACCTAATGCAATTACCGCCTCATCTCGCACAGCCTCAATCGTATCACTCAGCAAACCAATTCTGCGCGCCTCTACGCGCGGGCTTTTTGCTAAACCTAACTGTTCAAAAATATGAGTAGTTTGCTCTCTGACTTCAGCCCTTAAATTCCCTAGACGACCTAACAATACTTGCATCGTTTTTTCAGCCACAGTTAAATTCAACGATTGCAATAGCTGAGCAGAAAAAATATGTAGCGGTGATGGATCTGATGATAAATATTGATTCATTATATTACTGATTTTTACTTTTTGTTTATCTCTATTAACTTTAAATACATCCGACAACAAATAACTTCGTAAAAAGTGCTCCAAACTCATATCCGATTCACCCCAGTGTACTTTTAAAGCATTCATTGTATCTAGTGCTTCACCTTGTACTTCCGAGTTTACCGAAAAACACCTTAAAATAATTGCAAAAAACAAATCGGGCACACTGGAAAATAAGGTATCCTTATTGATCAGAAATCTTTGTAATACTTTCAACGTCCATACAACCAACTCCTCATTATTTTTCTCTAAATGATTTTTAAACACAGTAAAGTGCTCTATACTAAACATTCCATCCTGCTGCTCCACTAATTGAAATAATGCTGATTCCCTCAATACAAGATGCGGACTTGATAAGTATTGAACTAATTCAGGTAATGTCTGTGATAAATCTTTGGGGCTCAAGATATCATGCAGCTCTCTCATCGTATCTGCACGAACCTCAGCAGCTATTTTTTCATTATTTAACTCCGCTATTATTCTTTCTTTTTTTCGTATACCCAGCTGCATGCTCGCCATGTTAGCTAATGAACGTACTTTCTGAAGTTGAAGATACAAGTCTGTATTGGGTTTTAAGTTAGGATTTCCCTCACATAAAAGTTCAAATGAATTATCTTCTCGTTTTAAAATATGATACATCGAAGCACCTGGATTGTGGTAGGAACGTGCTTGATGTACATATTCTACCTCTAAGTGTCCTGTTGGATTATCTCGCCATATTGTAAAATGGACACGAATTGCATCTCGAGATATTTCCCAACACCCTGAGCGATCACTGTGTAAATAATCCGTAGGAAACACCATTACAGATTGTAATTGCACTCGAAGCCCCAGGATGAATTCATTGATAATATGCTGTGAACTACACCATTCAGAAATGGCAATATCTCGTTGTACATCTGACAATATTGACACAGATTGTGTTAATGCAGATGCCTTAGATTGTAGCAATGCACCAGGCAATCGATTTTCTAAATAGGCCGCTTTGATTTCAGGTATTAGTAGTTTTTTGAGATCTGTTTTCTCCACACAATGCCCTACTTCAATAATACATTGAATCATAGAGGGTGGTATATGCTCAAAAGCGTGCTTCACATCTAATCGAGCGTCCCACTGAGTAAAAGAAATTTCTCCCCCTGAAGTTTTTTTTCTTTGGTAGGTCGTAAACGGATACCTTCCTATACCTCCTGTTGGAATGCCCGTTTTTGACAATTGTAATACACGCTCTTTAAATTCTGATGCATTTAGCAATCGAGGGCTAATACGAAGGGCCCGAATAAAACGCTGCCACAAATGCTCCCTTGAGCTATCTTCTGGTAAAAATAGCGATTCACCTACAGTATTGATTGCGGCAAATAAATCGTCACGGTACGCATCTAATGCTCCAGGTAACTGGTCTTTCACAGCACTTTCTTCAACACAGCGCATCGCTAGAATCAATCGATCTGGGTCTGCTATCAGCTGTGTACGCAATGATCCTTCTATAGGTACCTCTGCTTCTGCAGCAGCCGATGCATCCGAGGTTCCTGGATAATAAAATAAACCTTGCCGGTAAAATATGTCTAATTGTGTTTCATCTTTTAATAACCCCGATAAAAACCACCAAACCACTTCATAACGACGATCTG
>JAJFJO010000255.1 GCA_021774015.1 Gammaproteobacteria bacterium | reverse complement strand
AACGCTCACATCCAGTTCAATGTGACCATCTTTGGCTTTATAAATGACAATTTCAGGCATTTTGATCCTTCCTATGTAATCCATTCTATAGCCCTATCCTACCATAAACTACATCTACATGGAATAAGGATACTATGAAATTTCATCTATAATGTGTCCCCTCCCTTAGAAAATCGAGCAAATGAAAGATTCCGGCGCTTATGTCAAATCACCCCATCAACAGCGATTGAATGCGCTGGATAATGCGTCTATTAATTAACTGCCATTTAATTTGCTGTTAAATATAGATATTTGTTTTAGTGAAAACATAAAAATCACTGTTATTTAAGCATAAAATTGTTTATCATGGCATTATGAGTAAGGATGAAAATACATTACCAAAAGATCTCAATGCCGCGCATCAGTTGATTATAAAGCAGCAAGAGATTATCGATGAGATACGCCAGCAATATGAACAACTACACCACCAATTAAAAACTTTACTACGCCATCAATACGGTCAAAGATCAGAGCAAGGCATTCCTAATCAAGGTCTATTATTTGGAGAAACATCTTTTGCAGATGAAACACCTGACTCTTCATCGCCTACTGAAAAAGAAACGATCACTTACGAACGTAAGAAATCACAACGGGGGCAACGACAATTTCCTGAGGATCTACCTCGATATCGCATTGAATATGATTTAGAAGAAGAACAAAAAATATGTGGCTGTGGTTGTGGTGTTACTCTAAAAAAGGTTGGGGAAGATATTTTAAGGCAATTAGATATTATTCCTATTCAAGTTTATGTGGTTGAGCATGCTCGCTTTAAGTATACAGGCTGCAAAGTGGAATCTTCTATTATTACAGCTGACATGCCTCGTCAACCTATTGATCGGTCCATGGCAGGCCCAGGGTTATTAGCAGATACCCTCGTCAAAAAATATGATGATCATCTTCCGTTATATCGACAATCTGAAATATGGGCTCGAGAAGGTATTGAGCTATCTCGATCAACACTGTGTGACTGGCATATGCAGTGTGCTGTGTTACTCAAACCTATTGTGGCTGAAATGACAAAGACCTTATTGAAATCCCCTAAAATCCATACCGATGATACCATTATACCGGTTTTACAAGTGGATCAGGATAAAGCTAAAAAAGGTCGGTTGTGGATTTACTTGGAGAGCGCTAAATTCCAGGGGGCATTTAAGCTGCTTTTTTATGATCAGTTCTCTGCTTAACCATGTCACCATTAATTTGTAGCCCAGGGTACCAGCGTTCAAAATGGTTGGGCAAATCATCATTTAGCGCAGCTGTTCTGGCTTGTAACAAATAATGTGCACCTTCTTGTGACCATTGCATTTGCTGCTTTTTCACCATCCGTTTAGTCACCACTTCATTCACTGTTGACTCGACAAAGCTACTCGTAATTGTTTCGCCATAACGGTATTTCTCACCGTAATTGGGAATCATGGCGCGATTGTTTTCAACATAAGTATTAAGTTCTTCTATATGTGCTATCAATTTTTTCTTATTTTTATATCTAATTTTTTCAGCACCTTCTAAATCATCATCCATGAATAGGATATAACAGTCATCGAGTTTTTCAAGTGCTTTTTCTACATTGCCATGCCATAGATACCACTTAGCACTTGTTAATTCTTCTTGAAAGGTTTTACTTGTTTCAGGGTCAGACTTGATAAGTCCTTTACTAAACTGATTCAACACAGTAAACCGCATCGTCAAGTGAAACCAGTCTAATACATGTTCCGATTCAGGGTGCATTAGATATTGTAAATCTCTGACATTATCAGCCCCATCAGATAAGAACGTAATCTGTTGGTTCTCTTGCATGCCTTGCTCTCTAAGTGCATGCAATAAACGGCGCTGTGGACGATCATCCATGCTCTGTACTAATCCAAATCGTTTAGCCTCTTTTGTTTTTGAAAATGACTTTCCAACAATAATTTCAAAGTTCTTTCGTTTATCTTTGCAACTTCTAAGATACCCACCATCAATACCAACGGTAATGGGCTTATCAGGTTTTGGGAGCTTTGCCCATTCATTTGCACAACCTGATATACAAAGTGGTTTGCCTTTTATCTCGGAATCTTGTTTTTTAGCAATTTTATGCAAATGATTCCTCACTGTAACTCCATTATGAGTAGTTGCCATGGGCAACACATCAGACAGTAGTTTAGAAGTTCTATTAAAAGACATATAGGAGGCCCATTTCGTCTCAATGTACTGTAACTCAGGGCTAATATGTTCCGGCAGCCACTTTTTTAAAATACTGATTGTTTTTGTTGGGCTACCAGAGCAACAGCATTGGTATAGTCGCAAGCTAGGAATAACAACCGCACCAAACAATGTTTTATATTGTATGCTACGGTAATCTTTAATACGTCGTTGTTTTTGACAATCAGGACAAGGCCGGTGTGACTGTGTGTAAGCTTTAGCTTGATGCAAAATTAATGTTTGTTGCAAACATTTTAGTAATTGTTTTGACTCTTGAAGTGACAATCCTGCACAATAGCCTAGAACATTCTTCCTTCCTAGCTGGATAACGTCTACTATCTCCTCGTGCCCTTGCTCATCATCGAGCACAATTTGTAATTTGAATTTCATCAGTGTTCCCTCACATGTGATGCATAAGAGGGTATTATATCAAAATGCTTAGTTTAATTAATTTTGTAAGCGGTAATTGATATAGTCGCGATTAAATCTGACGGCATTAAGTGCTTCCACAAAGGGACGAATATCACCCACGGTAGTATGTTCATCAGCATCTGAAATGGCTTTGAATAAATTCATAGTGAGTTCTAGCTCATCGTATTTAGTAGCACCAATCATCCCATTACCTTTTGTACAGAAAATAGATGATTTTTTAGATTCTTTAATATCTTCAATACGGATATCAATAAGATAGTGCTTAAAAAAATTATATTTATAGATAAATTTATCACCTACATCAAAAGTAAAACCATCTATTAATGCTTCGTCTGCACCATAAGCTGAGGAAAACCCAGCGTCATTATATGTACCATAATCTTTTCCATAAATATGAAATTGATGAAGATAATCATTATCCCAATTATAAACAATTTGAATGATATGGTGCAGTGTTGCTAAGGATGTGCTCCCCGGAATTCGGAGGCGACGCCAGATCATGGGGCTCACACCACGCAAGGCAATTTTGATAAGGTAGATTTTCATGATAATTATCTTCTAATCTTGGTAAGATTGGAGTGTCTTGGGAGGCCTATGATTTGTAAAGCCTATTTTGCAGTGCCCCCTGGAATTTAGCGCTCTCTACAAACGGGGGTCCTAGCCAGACAGCGACGAAAACAGGGAATCTGTCGCCACGGCTCTAACCATCTTGCATACATTCAGGCTTAATCGGTTTTTTCTTGCCAGATAAATGCCGTTCACGCAATTCAATATCAATGTATTTGTCTGTGATGGCGCTGGAACCATGGCCAGCGTCATCACGAACATGCTCTCTGGGGCGTATTTTAACATCGTCTGAATCTGTGCCTCGAATTGTATCGGCAAGTTTTGAATTAGACCAGTAGCCACTCATCAGTTATGTACCTGCTTAGCAATGGTACCCATGGGCAGAAATAAACTTCGATTACTGGAACTTAAATTAATAAAACCATATTTTTGATAAAACCTCTCAGCAGCATCATTAATTGCATCAACCACTACAGCGTGAGATGCAATCGTTTGGCTTGCTTGATAAGCTCGCTTAATAGCATCTGATAGTAAAAGTGTGCCCAAACCTTGGCCATGATAATTCACATCAATAGCTAATCGCCCAATAAGGGTGGCAGGCAGAACCGGGTATTTTGGTAACTTATTTTTCATATCATCGGGTAAGGATTTAAGCTCCATACCTGTTGATGATAAGGTATAGTATCCAGCTGTGTTATTCGCTTGCACATCGTGCATAATATAAGTAACAGCAATATGTTTTTTATGATCCTGGCTGGAGCGTGTTTTTAAGTAAGTATTGAGTGACTCAACACCACAATCAAAATCTTTTCGGTTATGCTCTTTTTTTAAAAGCACTATATGATAGCTCATCAATTAATCCGTCTGAATGGTATTATTATCGATGGCATCTTTATGACGCTTAAATAGATCTTTCAAAGCTTGATTAGGCTCAGGCGGATTTAATAAAAGTTCAGCAAACCGTTTAGATTCAGTAGCTGTTAGAATAATCATTTCATGATCACGAATAACTTTATCTGCCTCTGATTTAGACGCACTTAAAATGAAATCAGTTAATGATCGACCTGATAAATCAGCAGCATGTTGTAGCATGCTTTTTAAATTTTTACTCAACCTAGCTTCTAGCCTTTCTGATTTCTCATAGCTATACGAGGATTGTTTATTAGACATAGCGGCCCCCTTCTTTTCTTAACCTATAACTCATATTATACGTATAATGTCCGTATATATCAAGTTTTATGATTTTATCGCAATTTCAAGCTAGGGGTTTTGTGGAAGAACCTGTGCGTCGCCAGCTGTGAAGCACCAATTTACCCGGCCCACTAAATCAATAAGTTAAGAAGTGGATAATTTTGAAGTGTCGAGCTAAAATGAGCTTGTTTGGTTCAATAAATGCTCAAATATAGCGAGGGGAGGCTTAATTTATGGACAGCAGCACCATACCCTCAATTTCCACCACTAATACCGTACATGGCTCCTGTTTGGATAGGGTGACCAGCCAGTGTGAGCAACTGATTCAACAGTATTGGGCTGATAACCCAGATTTGTATCGTATGATTCAGCTTAAGCACCAACAAAAATCAGCAGCTAATGAAGCAACTGCGCCCTCTGGAAAAGATCTAGAGCAAAGTACTATCGATACGCTAGTGGTAGAACTATCACCCATCAACGGTATTCTCCGAGGTGCACCTTTGTGTGCAAAAATCCGTGAGAGCCAGCAAGAAATCAGGCAGAAAGTGTTAACTCTGAGTGCAGATATTACTCCTCGCACCCAAGCACATAACAGAAAATGTTTGCACGATACGGTGGATGAAGAGCGTGACTCTCGTGCTGATGTGGTGTCAGCACAAATCCAATCCTGGCGCAGCATGCTGCCCACTCTAATAAAACGGTTTTCAAAAATTCCAGATTATCGACGTGCCGGCAGCATTAAACATTCGATGACCGTGTTAATGCTGTTTGGCTTATTTGCTTTTGTTTTTCGTTTAAGTTCACGGCGAGAAATGAATCGAGAGCTGACCAGCCCGGTTATCTTTGAGCATTTGCAAGAACTATTTCCTGACATAAATACGATACCTCATGCGGATACACTAGCAAGGTTACTTAAAAAAATGGCCTGACGATACCTTTAATGACTGAGTATTTATATCGTGACAATAACGAACTGAAACAAGAAAAAGGCAAGCAAGATTCAGAGACAACGGCATTTAAACGCTTAGCAAAACGATTAAAACAGTATTTTCCTTGCTTGAGCATGATTTTTTTCATGGATGCGATGTATGCGACTCAACCCGTGATGGGGACTCTCGATGAATATCATTGGGAATATATTATTCGGTTACCTAAAAGAAAATTAACGGATTTCGCCGCACTTTTAATGCTTCGTCTGCACCATAAGCTGAGGAAAACCCAGCGTCATTATATGTACCATAATCTTTTCCATAAATATGAAATTGATGAAGATAATCATTATCCCAATTATAAACAATTTGAATGATATG
>JAJFJO010000254.1 GCA_021774015.1 Gammaproteobacteria bacterium | reverse complement strand
AAATGCGGGATTGATTGTTCACCCGGCAGATCACTCCGTATTAATTGTAGAAATGACCTGTGAAGTTGGTGATGCGAAGTGGAATGGCGATGAAAAAATGAAACAACAGGTATTTGCGGACCTTGCAGCTGAAGGCATCTGCCAACCTGAAGACATCGTTGAAATCCATATTAACCGCAATGCATACGGTTATCCGATTTTTGATTTAGGCTTTGAACCGTATCTCGAAAAAATCAACCAACACATTGATAGCTTTACCAACCTAGATTCCACAGGTCGCCAAGGGGACTTTACATACCCCAACATGCACTCTGCCATGCGCATGGGCTGGAAAGCAGCTGATGGTATTATAAAACGGCACGTTGAAGCATGAGCCTATAACAATGTGTGGTATATTTGGCTTCCAAGGCTTTCAAGATAACACCCTGCTAAAAAAAATGGGGGACGCCATCATTCATCGCGGCCCTGATAGTGACGGGTATTACTCACACAACCAATTTTCAATGGGCATGCGCCGCTTAAGCATTATTGATTTACACAGCGGTGAACAACCCATCTTCAATGAAGATAAAAGTGTTGCTGTCTGTTACAACGGCGAAATTTATAATTATGTTGAATTACGCGAACAATTAATTTCCTTTGGACACCAGTTTTACACCCACACTGACACAGAAGTAATCGTCCACGCCTACGAACAATGGGGTCTTGATTGTTTGCAGCATTTTAATGGCATGTTTGCATTTGCTCTTTATGACAGTAAAAAAGAGGAGGTGTTTTTAGCACGCGATCGTAGTGGACAAAAACCGTTATACTATTATCATCAAAATGGAAAGTTCTTATTTGCTTCTGAAGCTAAAGCTATCCTTACTTGCGACTATGTCCCCAGAGAAGCCAATACCACGACCATTGATGCATACTTGACGCTACGTTATGTGCCAGAACCACGCACGATGTTTAAAAACATCAACACCCTGCCCGCAGCGCACTTCATGCTGCTTAATAATAAGGGTGAGGTCTCGATCAAACGCTATTGGGATATCACGCTAAGCAACAAAGACAGTCGTTTGTCACCTACTGCAGCATACGAGCAATTACAAGAACAGCTCCATCGCTCGGTAAAATTAGTGATGCGCAGCGATGTACCGGTGGGTGCGTATCTAAGTGGCGGCATCGACTCTAGTTTGCTTGTTGCTCTCATGCGCGAGCATAATGACAACATCAGCACTTACTCTATCGGGTTTAACTCGCCGATTGACGAAACTCATGAGGCGCGAGAAACCGCAAGATTATTAGGCACCAATCACCATGAAACACATTGCGGACCTGCTGACATATCGTTACTGCCAAAAATTATTCACCAAATGGATCGCCCCGTTGGCGATGCGCTAATTATTGCATTTTATAAACTCGCCGAACTAGCCAGCAAAGATTTAAAAGTCGTTGTTAGTGGCGAAGGTGCTGATGAAATTTTTGCAGGGTATCAGTTTCATAAAGTGATGCCGCTTTTCAATAATTATTTTAAAATGATGCCGAGCTTTATCCATAAAAAAGCCGTTATCCCGCTATTAAATGCAACACCAGCACGTGTATTAAACGCATTTTTCAATTTCCCAGCAGCACTGGGTAACGAAGGCAAACGCCACATCAGTCGCTTCTTAGAAAATTATGGCGACAACAGCTTATTTGCCAACTACATTGCACTCAAAACTTTGTGGCGCCATGACATGCGCAGCGAACTCTATTCTGATTCTTTCAAACATCACGCTACTAATGAATGGTTTCCCACCGTACGAGATCAAGGCGGCGCTTATTTAGATCGCCTATTGAAATTGCAGTGGGATGAATGGTTGCAAGATTGGTCTATCATCCGTCAAGATAAAAACACCATGGCGCACTCATTAGAAGTACGCATTCCCTTTCTCGATCACAACCTAATTGAACTCGGTTTCCGCATGCCGCCTAAAGTCAAAGCAAACTGGCGCAAAGATAAAATTATTGAACGTAAACTAGCAGAGCATTTACTACCGCGCGAAGTGGTCAACCGCCCCAAAAAACCGTTTTATTTTCCCGTGAAACATTTTTTTGAGCAACCACAATTCAATGAGCTTGTCCAACTCACACTAAACCGCGAACAAGTATTACGTCGTGGTTATTTTAATCCAGATTATATTCAAAACTTGCTAAAAAAAATGCAAACCAGAGAGTTCATTTATTTGAAACAGGTTTTCTCTCTCGTTATTTTAGAGCTATGGCACATGATTTTCATTGATGGCATGAGTGTTTAGGTTTCACCAGGCTTTCTAGGTTTGAAAATCGGACTACCCGTCTCCATGCCTTGCTTATTCAAAAAAAAGATATAGGCATGTTTTTTTTCTTCTTTCACTTTACTAAGCCAACCCTCATTAACCGAAGAGTCCAGCAATTTTTGATTGCTCACTTCTCTAGGCATCAAAAAATAATTCAAGCGGTTTATTCCATTAAATGGCAGCCCATTATAAACAATAAAAATCTTAGAGGACGGTGGCGTTTTTTCATTTATTCTTACTGCAATAGAGTGCAAAGCAACAAAATTTTTCATGTGTGCCGGTTGTTTTTGCATTTCTATTGTCCAGACAGCGAGATTCACTAACAAACCCATTACCGCAAAAATCGCCAAGCCTTTCTCAAGCTTTTTAGGGATGGTAATGCTGCCTTCATTTAATTGCCGAAACAAAACACTGAAACTGAAAAATGACCAAGCGATAAGATAGATGCGATAAAAACGCATCATACTCCAAACAACGGTTTGAGTGTTTTTAAAACTAAACAAGAAAACCAACAATATCCCTAATAAATAAGCGAAAAACCCTAAAAATAAAATCGCCTGCCAGACGATCAAATTATTCCTCTTAAACCTATCTTTCTCCCAGAAGCAAGCCAGCACCCCTAAAATGACTGGAGGGACAACATTGATAGCAACATTAGGAAGATAGGTAATAAATTTTTTCAGCACCAAGCTTTCATACTGACTCATATGGCCAGACAATATTGCTGCGATTCCTTTAATGCTTAGAGGTGACCCAAAGCCTGCTGAAATATTCGCTGCACTTAAGTAAGCATGCCAGCTTTTACTGGCCAGCAGATACGTCATTATTACCAATACACTTGCAAGCACATTAATTACGAAAAGCTTGATCGAGACAGTCTGCGCTTTTGTTTTAATAATCTGGTACAGTTGATCTGAAATTATTAAGACCATTATCATGACTGCAAACGGTCCTAATTTTGGCTTCAATAAGGATAAGCTAAAAACGATAGGTAATAGCAACACAATGTCTTTATACTGCCTGCTCGACAGATAGTAGATAGCAAGAATTGCCCCAACAAACAAGCCTATTGCTTCATCAACTCCGAGACGGACGTGATAACCAATATGTGCATTATAGAGCAACAAATAAAACAAAATAATCAGCATAAATCCGAATGCTGCTAACTCCCAACGCCGCCAATTAATGCGCTGCAGCAATACCGCCAGCGGCGCTAAAAACAAAAAGGTTTGAGCAAAAAACAAAACAGATTCGGAGTAATTATTTAGAAACGTGAAAAAATAATAAAACAAAGGTGGGCCTGGAGGGAACTGCTTATCCGCCCCATAATCCACTCCACTCCAAAACTCATTGTGCAAGAACATCGCTTTAGCATGCGGCCCCCACTCAGCAAAATCATCCCAAACATGCATCCAGCGGCAAGAGGCATAGACTGCAAAAATCAGTGTAATAACAAACCAAGTAGTCATTCCAGGCGTTATATGGGGTTTTATAGTGTCCATTCGCTTAAATAAAAAAGAGGCTATAGCCAAGCAGAAAAACACTAACCCCAAAACCAAAACAATACTGGCACCCAGCTTTAGTTGTTGGCAGTAAGCGAATGCATATAAGGTTGTAATAATGAGCGATACGGATAATATGGGTGTCGTTTCAACAGGCCAGCGCTTATTAAAAGACAGTGCATAGCAACATCCTAACAAGCTACAAACAACTAGCAGACTAACCAACATATATAGTATTTCCATTTTTCTCGGCAGGATAAACCAACATTTTTTCAAATCCATGGGGAGTAATTCGATACAATTGAATATATTGCTCATGCTGCTTGCGACCTGTATTAAGCAATATTAAATAATTATATTTTTGCTGCAATAGCTTACCTAGTTGTTGATGTTGATACGTTTGCACACTTTCCTGCAATGGGTCATTGCTGAACATATAATATCTTGGGTTTAGGTTATAGGATAAATGCACAGCATCAAACAAACGTGAATCTTTCCAAACGATAACTACCCTGCTCTCTTTAGGAATAGATTGATCGAGCACTGTAGATACCTTATCGACAAAGGCATATGCGGGTCGTTTTAAAGATTGCTGAATAACCTTATAACCCCAAAACCCGAAAGATGCTGCTGCAACCAATACACAAGCGGTAGCCACCCTTAGCTGTACCTTAAGTCTTATATCAGAAAATCGGGGTTGCCATTGCACAAAGAGCAAGCCAAACAGTAATAACCACCAACCATTCAAGTAGATTCGATAAAAACGTAAAAATCCCCACACCACCATAATGACGCTGTGATAACCAAATAAAAACACAATTATCAAACCTATTAAATACGCCACAAAACCTGCAGCTAAAATACACTGCCATATTAAAAACCGCTTCTTATCTACAGGAGCTTTATAGCTATAAAAAGCAAACAACGCCAGCAGAACAATTGGCAATGTGTTAATCACTACATCACCCGAATAATGCCATAGTTTTAGAAAAACAGCATGCTGATAACTTGTCACTTGCCCTGCTAATAAGCGGGTTATATCACCCACATTAAGATGAACCGGTAAAGCAATACCAATCCCTGCTGACGTCAAATACAAGGCCCAGCTTTTCAAAGCAATTAAGCCAACCAAGGTAATCAAAAGAGACATCGTAAGGCCATTGCGTAAAACCCTGATCGATTGCGGTTGATTTTTTTTGTGAACGTACTGAAACAACTGATCCGCTATTAAAAGCGCAGAAATCAATATCAAAAAAGGAAGCAACATCGATTTCATAAGCGCCAGTGAAAAAGCAAGCGGCAGTAATAAAGCAATATCCAGTGCTGTTCGTTTAGACTGATAATAAACCAATAAAATTGCGCCAAATGCTAAACCAGCAAACCATCCAGAATCCAAAGTTGCCTTCATCCCTAATGGAAAATCACAAGCAATAATTGCAAAAAACAAGACAAAAATACTAGCGCTTAAGGTGAACTTCCAATGCTTCCATTGCGAGTGACTATACATCGCTGCAAATGGCGTCATGATTAACAATGTCTGCGTGACTCGAAGCATTGGGGTTGAAAAAGTATTCAAAAATAAAAAAAGGTAATAAAATAGGTCTGGCCCTGGTGGATATGAGTTATGCAACCCTACATTTGATGCAATAATAAAACCATTATTCAATAACATGGCAGCCGCATGCGGCATCCACTCACCGAAATCATCATAATAAACCGGCCAACCATACGCTGCAAAAAAGGCTAAAAGCGCTGTTAATCCCATCCAACTAGTAAAACCTGGAGTCAAGTAGTCTTTAAAAAATGACTGGCCACTGGTTTTTATATAAGAAGGGGATGTTAATAATAGGCCGACACCTAATGTAAGAAAGGCATAAGCGCCTAATCGGAGAAAGCCTGCGTATGCACATACATATAATAGCGTGATAACGATTCCTGAGGCAATAACAGGCAACACTTCTATAGGATAGCGAGTCCAACGCTTTAAACCAAAACACAAACCCAGTAAAGCAGCAACACCCAAAGACATGCCTAACATTAATTATTCCTTACTTTCGTTTTGGCTTAGATACCATAGTTTTAGATAACGATAATAACAGCCTTCAGCACAATAAATTGCAGCCATCAAACCTTCCCGCCCATCTAAAAACCCACGGCGCAAAATATAAGTGCGAATAAAAGCCCATATGCTGCTAAAAATAGCTTGGCTAAATGAAACACGCTTGCCAAGACTGAAACGCTTTAAAGCAGTTAATGATGTGTAATTGTTGAGCGTCTGTAAGGTGGCATTTAAATCTTTAAAGCAATTGTGAAACATATTGTGCTTTAGTTTTGTCGGTTTATTATCAGTAGCTACACATTCATGCACAATGACTTCTTTAAATCGCCCAGCCCCTTTGCGGAATAAACGCAACACATAATCATAGCCCTCGTTACCATATTTCAGCACCCTGCCCCAATAAATATTGCTGCGCAAAAAAGAATAGGCGTCATTTTCAGGTGCTTGAATAGTTTGTTGAATTTCTTCGGCCAATTCAGGTGAAAGCCATTCATCCGCATCCAGTGATAGCACCCAGTCACCCGTCGCCAAATCAAGCGCTCGATTTTTTTGCTGCCCATAACCGGGCCAATCCGTCACTGTTACCTTATCCGTATACTCCCGACAAATAGCAATAGTTTGATCCGTACTCCCAGAATCCAGCACAATGATCTCATCCGCCCATTTCACAGACTCCAAGCAGCGCCTAATGTTAAGCTCCTCATTCTTAGTGATAATGATAACGCTGAGTGTGGGCATGATCCGTTCCTGGTTAATCCATATAGAACGCGATGATGGCACGCTTTTCCAAGCCAGTCAATTGAGAGAACACACCTTGCATAAGTCATATCAAGGACTTTATCTCATTGATTATAAATAATAAAATATTCTTGCCAGGCAATCTACTTTTTTAGATACCAATTTTGTTTTTTGGTTTTATCTCATAATAAAATCACCCTCACTCCTGTCTGTCGGGAATTTTGATGAGACAATAACCCATACAATCTTCTTATTAGGCTCTTTAAATACTAAACGTAAGATGAATCGTTGTCATCGCCGCATAATGAAAATACTGCATGAATGGCGATTAACTTTATCGCGTAGAAAAATAAGAACAAAAGAACAAGAAGCAATATTCATTGTCAACGCCTTGCTGAATGCTGGTGCTGTTGGATGGCTTCAAAATCAGTAAAAGCGGTTGGTGAGCCTTTAATAGCATTGTACTCAGCCGCTGTGATTACAATAGCATACACCTCATCACCGGCACTTGCTGCATTAGCAATAACGTCAATTGGCTTTACTTGCTCCTCCACACTTGTCTTTGAAAAGCCTGCTTTTTGCAGTTGATACTGGAATTCTACCGCATCACAGTGATGAGTAAAAACCAGTTGCAAATTGATCGTTGATATTAGTTGCTTTTTGGCTTGATCTAGCAATTGATTGAGTGATAAGGAGGGCGATTGAAAAAACGCATGAGAGCTCGCCAAAACATCATCAGTAGCTGAGTTATCCTTGAACCCTGGTTCAAAGGCAATTACTGCAGGTCTGTGCGCTGAGATTACGGCACTTTTGGTCTCTGGTAACTTGGGGGAGCCAGGTGACTGAGTATCTATTTGGTTTGCTGGTTGATGTAGCGCCTTATCAGCTTTGCTGCGAACACGCCGACCATAACTGGGTCTCGATGATTGTAAAATTCCCATCATTGGTGCGCCTTGTCTTACAGAGTACTCACCCAAGGCTTTAGCGGCATGGATTCGCACATCTAAATCTTCATCTCCCAACAAACCGCGCAAACCTCCCTCTACCCGCACATCTTGAGATGATTCTAACTGACCTAAAGCCTGAGCAGCTGCAATTCGTACACTAAAATTTTCATGCCCAAGTAAATCTAACCAACGTTGCACCACTCGCGCATCTTCAGACAACCCTAACTGGCCTAAAACTTCAACAGCATTGATTCGCACCTCCAAATATTTACCCTCTCCTAGTAAATCCAACAAACCTTGCACCACACGCGCATCTTCAGACAACCCTAACTGGCCTATAGCACGAACAGCTACGCTTTGCACCGAAGGATATTCATCCCCCAGCAAATCCAACAAGCCTTGCCCCACCCGCACCCGTACATCTTTGGATAATTCTAATTGACCTAAAGCTTCAGCAGCTTCGATTTGCAAATCCAAACTCTTATCCTTCAGCAAATCCAAAAAGCGTTGAGCCACTCGTGCATCGTTGGATAAACCTAGCTGGCCTAAAGCTTCAACAACTTCTATTCGCACATCCGGACTCTCATCCCCCAGCAAATCCAACAAACCTTGCACTACATACACATTTTTAGATAACTCTAATTGACCTAAGGTCTGAACAGTTGCACTTCGTACCCACCAATTTTTATCCCCTAGCAAATCCAGCCAACGTTGCACCACCCGCGCATCTTCAGATAACCTTAACTGGCCTAAAGTTTGAGCAACTGCGATGCGCACATCAGGATTTTCATCCCCCAGCAAATCCAACAAACGTTGCACCACCCGTGCATCTTCGGATAACCTTAACTGAATTAAAACCTGAAAAGCTACACTTCGTATATGCGAATACTTATTCCCCAATAAATCCAATAGACGTTGCATCAAAAAAGGATGCGACGCACCACCTAACTCAGCTAGTACACCTATAGCCTCTACACGTACAGCTGAGTCTCTACTTTGTAATAAACCCAACAAAATTTCAAACGCTTCATTACTCAGAGATAATTCTAAACCCTGCATCACCTTGGCAGCAGCTTTTCTAGGCACATTGTCTTGCACTAAATAGGAATTCAAATAGTCTGCGACCCGTGGTTTATCATCTTGTCCGAATACTACTAATTGACTCACCCACCATGCTTCAAAAACCTCCTCTGGCAAATCTTTGTCCATTGGGTCTTTGGGTGTTTTACCCGCTAATACTAGGTGAAACCGACGCGCTATAGCACCTGCCAATTTACGCTGTCTTTTATCAGTAGCACAGCACCGCAATAAAACAAATCGTAATAAATCTATATGTTGCTGCAAGACATCCGCTTGAACTGGGTAGACATCCATTTTCTGCAATACCGAGCTCACAAACACCTCATCGATTGCCGACACCCATAGAGGAGAAATCGTGGTTAACAGTGCAGCATCAAATTCACCGACTTGCTGCAAGTATTGTCCTAAGCTGGCTATTCGCATCTCAGCTGGTGAGTTTAACACCCACAGCCGTAAATGTGGCTTTAATGCATCCATCGCCGCCTCATTCAAAAAATGATGCAACGAAGCAATAACTTGAGCTCGCACAACAGGCATCATTTTTTCATTGCACAAAAATACTGTTACATCGCCTCGATCAGCCAATGCCAACTGAATCTGCACAATCGTTGCCATAAACTTGGTTTGTAGTGCAATAGGAGAGTCTGTTTTCATCTGCTGAGGATATCCCTTCAGTAAGCAATAACAAACGCCATCTGCCGCCTGTAACACATGATGCATCAATGCTGCCCTCCCTGCTGGGGTGTATTGATACACTTTTTCTAATTGTCTTCCTGCAACAGAGCGCCAAAGTGTATAGTTGATCTTAAATTCTTTAACAAGCCTGGTCCCAGCAATGGTACTTCTGCCTAATATAAAATTGGGTAAGTGTAATGTCACAACACCTTCGAGGCGCATTTTCAGTAAAAAAGCATAGTGTTTTAATCTATGTTCTGAATTACACCATTGCTGTATTCTCACTGCCTTGGCAGTTTCATCAGTAACCTCTTGCAATGAATCACGCAATACCTTTGCCTCATGAGAAAGTCTTTTGCTACAGAAATAGTTTGCCTCAAATCCCTCTTTAAGCGCATATACCAAGGCTTCACGAATATTTAATTTGGCATCAGGCTCACCATTCAATATCGTACCCAGTAAATGCGTACCATGTAATATCTTAAAAGGATGCGTGAAAACTAATTGATTATCCCACTGTGTGAATGCTATAGCCTCATCTGCCCCTGCTAAAGCCTCATAACGTGGAAATGGATAGTGTGCAAAACCAGCTTCAGGCATTTCATTATTTTGCAGCGCTGCAATTACCTCACTTAAACCTGATAATGCTAATACGCGTGGGCTGCTGTGTAATAGGCTCATCCACAAAGACCTAATAGTTGAGCTTTGCGAAAGTATTAAACCACTTGCAAGCTCACATATGCGCGCAAACAACGGTTTTCGAAATTCAGTACCTATCGAGATTAACTCACTTTCTTCATGACAACACGCCTCCAATAACACAGGTTGATAATCTCTTATCATATTTTCAGTAGAACTTGCAGATAGCTTACTCGTCGTCATATCGGCCAATTGTCGGTAAAACCATTGTAGCAGAGGCAGTTTTTCCTTTAATAACCCAGCCAAGAAATACCACACGTACTCAAAACGACGGTTGGGTAATTGAGCCTGGATAAAAGCTTTCACTGTTTCATAGGGTTTACCTTCGTATTCACAAAAAAGTGAGCCAGTATTAGCATCTCTAACACTAGTAAGTACAGAATATAAATGGAACGCCGTAAAATATTCTTGGAAACTTAAATGTAAAAAACAATAAGTCTTATCACCGGTCTGTTTTAAAAAACCAGCGTTTAATAAAGGCTTCAAAGATAAGAGTGGCTTATTTTTTGCAATAAAGCCTTGTAAATCGTCCAAAAAACCAAGCGCCGTTCCTGACCCTTCGGCTAAATGATCTGCTTGCGTTGATTCAGAGCGCGCTTGTAATAACAATTTTGGTATATATTTCTCAAGATCACCTTGGTATTGACGCGCAATGTGTTCGAGCATAGACTCTGGCATCATCAATTGCTGACTCAGCAACCCTTGAAAGGCCAACTCCCCTAAAAAATTTTTGATGGGTGTGGTAGCTCGATGATGTTGCTCGGCATTGCGTTGAATCGAGTCAGGTAGCCCTGGATGCAACTTAGTTAAATAACGCCAAACCAATCGACTTACTAAAGCTGCATGCAATTGGGTATAGGTTAATCGTTCTTGTTGCAACACCTCAGGCGCTTCTCGTTGTAAATTGCACAATAGCGCTAAATTAATTGGAAT
>JAJFJO010000253.1 GCA_021774015.1 Gammaproteobacteria bacterium | reverse complement strand
TAATTTATAGCGGCAAGAACCAAAGGCACAGGATGGGGTGTGTTTTAATGCAGCAATAGCGGCGTCGCTTTCCAGGCTGGTGTCGATGAGCTCTTCTTTCAACGCCCCAATAATACCGTTATGACCCGCATAGACTTTGCCTATTGAGTCCGTATGTTGGCGGGCGGTCTCTATAACACCACAGGCAGATGCGTTGATCGTTGCTGTAGCACCACCCGATTGAGCATATAACACGTTTTTTAAGGTCATTCTGGGCTCCGTTGTTGAGTGCAGTAAATGGAAATTGCTTGCCATCATAGCATTACGATTCCCACCATCGCAACCGCCGTTTCTAGGCTATCTGAGTGAGATTATGCTAGACTGCAAAAAGCAAAGGAGTGAAACAATGCACATACATATTTTAGGGATTTGCGGGACTTTCATGGGTGGTGTTGCCGTGTTGGCCAAAGAAATGGGCTATGAGGTGAGTGGTTCTGATGAAAATGTGTACCCGCCAATGTCTGATGCCTTGCGTGAGGCTGGCATCGATATACACACAGGTTACGATCCAGCTGCATTAAAACCTGCTCCAGATAGGGTTGTTATTGGTAATACGGTCTCGCGTGGTAACCCGGCTGTTGAATATGTGCTCAATCAGCAGATACCTTATATATCAGGTCCGCAGTGGCTGGCCGACCATGTGTTGCAAGGGCAGCATGTTTTGGCGGTGTCTGGCACGCATGGCAAGACCACCACATCGAGCATCTTGGCATGGTTGTTAACCCATGCGGGTTTAAATCCTGGTTATTTAATCGGTGGAGTGGCGCAGAATTTTGAAAAGACGGCTCTGCTGGGTGATCAGCGTTTTTTCGTGATTGAGGCAGATGAATATGACAGCGCTTTTTTTGATAAACGTTCTAAATTTATTCATTATCATCCACGGACATTAATGATTAATAATATCGAATTTGATCACGCGGATATTTTTGCTGATCTTGAGGCGATAAAAAAACAGTTTCAGAATTTAATTAAAACAGTTCCTGGTTGCGGAACGATAATCATGCCTACCAAGGATGTTCATGTATCTGATGTGATGGAGCGGGGTTGTTGGTCAAATACAGTGACGCTTGGTGCGCAAGGTGTTTGGCATGCAGAGCACGTGAGTGATGATGGTTCTGCTTTCGAGTTATGGCATCGCGATCAAAAACTTGGCGATGTGCAGTGGGGGATGTTGGGTTTACATAATGTAAATAATGCATTGGCTGCCGTTGCTGCTGCGCATGATGTAGGCGTGACTGCAGATACTATTATTGAAGGTTTGCAATTATTTAAAGGAGTTAAGCGCCGTTTGGAAGTGCGAGGTGTTGCCAATGGTATCACAGTGTACGATGACTTTGCGCATCACCCAACGGCGATTGCTACTACACTGGAAGGCTTGCGTGCTCGTATCGGCCAACAACGTTTAATTGCTGTGCTGCAGTTTGGTTCTAATACCATGCGCATGGGCGAACATCAGGATCGTATTGCATCTGCGTTGCAACAAGCCGATGATGTTATTTTATTGCAGCCGACGAATGTGCAGTGGGACGTGACAGACATTGTTACGCAACTGAATGGCCGTGCTATTGTGCATGATGATGTGACAGGCATTGTGCGGCATTTAGAATCGTTTTGCCAAACCGGCGACCATGTGGTGGTGATGAGCAATAAAGGTTTTGATGGCATTCATCAGCGGCTGTTGGATTCATTTCAGTTGGCGATGTAGAAATACAGGGAAGCAGCTTTTAGATAAGTTGCTGAGACATTATATAAGTTTTAGTATTTATAAATTTAAGTGGTTATAAAAGATTATTTTCACCTTAAAATGGGGGTTACATTGTAGAATTATAGCGACATAATACATGATGTCTTAATTGAGAAATATAGAACGGATAGTACTGCTGCATCTGCTGGATAACTAAAGGAAATTTTTCTATGAGAATGGATATTGACGATCTGATAAATTATTTAAATCAGATAATAACAGCACACGGTAGAGGCACTTTTCATACGTCACCTAATTTGCAGTCTAATCCTGATGTGTGTCATGCAGCTTGTCTTTGGTTCCTTAATCGTGTGACAAGGCAAAACTTACGGACAGCACTATTTGGCCTGCAAACTTTAGATAAACAATCTTTAAAAATTATGCAAAGAAATATTGTAAATGGTCCAAATATGTTGTCGAAATCAGTGAAAAGAGTCAAAAGTTCGTTAAAAGGGTACGATGATAACGATCTATCGGCATTACAAGGCATGGTTGACCATTGGGATCAGCCTGATTTTTATGACGATAATGTTAATGATGTAGTAGCGAATATTATCCGAGCAATGCGAACTAGATCAGATAGATTAATGATTTATATGCTTGACCGGGATGGTGGTCCTGGTCATGTCATTTGTATTACTAGGCATGTTGGGAGTGTTGTTATATATGATCCAAATATAGGGGTTATTGTGTATCAACTTAGAGAGACCGGTGCTTGGGGTCAAATACTCAAAATGATTCTTGATTGGTACAGCTGTAATATGCGGCTAACACGATTTGGTTTTCGTTAATGTAGTGGTATACAAAACTTTAGTCAAAAGTGATTAATGCGACCTTTAATGGAGAGCTTTAAATAAAATGGTCAAATTTTTAGTTGAAGCTGGTGTGTTTTTAATTGAAAACTTAAGCTTTATTTTTGTTGCTTCTATATATTTAGGGGTGGGTTATTTATTAATGATTCCTCGTGATTGTGATTGCCCAAATGAATCAGTATTTCTAAACTCGCTTGATGACCTTAATCTTGATTATGATAACTGTACGCATCCGCCTATCACAAATCCAACAACAAACTGTACTTATGGTGTGCAATCTCAAATTGGATTTCAAAGTGCTAAAAAATTTTGTGTAACTAAGATTGTTTCCTGCCCAAAAGTTTATCAGACCAAGGTGAATCCAACGAATTTTTGTGGCATATTTATGTACCTCATTTTTTTTATACCACTAATAATTTTAGGGTTGGTGATGTGGCGTAAAAATATACGAACAAGGTATAGAAAGATGATTCATGGTTCAGAAAATAATAGATTGGAAATTGGAGTAATAAATAAATCAACGCGGATAGTATTGGAGTATTTTCGACGGTTAACAAAGATAAGTTCTTTTATGCCAGTTTCATTGGAAATAGCTTATTTAGTATTGACTGGGTTGTCACTCTCTTCAGCGGTGAAGGATAAATGTCGAAACCCGTATTATCTAGCTAGCCTAGGTGTTTACCTTCCTTTGATATGCCATAGTATTTTTTTAACCCTTAAGAGGCGTTATTCTGAAGGTGATGAAGACAGCCGAGCAAAATTGACTCGCCTCTTAATTAAGAAAATATTTTTTGGACTCGTTGTTGTTTCTATTGGGTGTATTCTAATTGCTATTGATGAAAATACCTGTAAGGCAGGTAATCTGATCATTACTTTATCTGGGGGTGCTACGACTTTAGCTCAGCTTTGGGGGCATATTTCTGCTCCAGGGTATGTTATTAAGCAGGAATGCTCTAGTGTTGGTCTTTTTCGTGCAAACCGAAATCGGGGGACGTCAGGGTTAATGCTATTGCCTACAGGTATATCACATCAGTGTTGATTGGCTATTGAATTTTGTGAACTCAATAGGAATTTTTTAAATAGAACGAGGTTTATTATGGGATTTCAATTTCCTCATGAGATTGTTTTAGACTTGCATGGCTTGTCTCGTGAAAGCGCAAAACAGGCTGTGCAAAAAGTCTTAGCTGACGTAACTCAGCAGTTTTGTAAAATTCGCTTTATTACTGGGCGTGGTAATCATGTAAACTCTACTGGTGAGCGCGCAGTTTTGTATCGTAATTTCCAAACCTGGATTGATGAAGTTGCTTTTGGTGACTCAATTGTTAGTGTGAAACAATTTAATGGTTATTATGAAGTGATAGTGATGCCCAGAAACATGGCGGAACTTTTGGGTGTTACAGAAGCTGAATTTAGTTTGAGTGCAGAAACCCTTGCTGATTTGACGGCTGCAGTTGATACCAAAGACCCTCACGCACAA
>JAJFJO010000252.1 GCA_021774015.1 Gammaproteobacteria bacterium | reverse complement strand
GACATCAAGATAATTCACTTTAAACGATATTAAGCTGTTCCGGTATAATAATAACTACATAATCCGAAACTCTGAGCGGGTTCTGTGGAGTTGAATAGCCAGTTTTGTTGCCAAAATATGCAGGCCGACTTGATCTTGTATGCAGGGTTTTTCTTGACTGACGGGTCGGGCCTGATAAATTTACGTTTACGATAACGTCAATCAATACGATTCTTATGAGGTTCTTAATGGCTGTTCCACCGGTAATGCAAGGTCGATTAAGTGTGCCGGTTGTTGGCGCACCACTTTTTATCATTTCAAATCCTGATCTTGTAATAGCCCAGTGTAAAGCAGGCATTGTTGGTTCGTTTCCCGCGCTCAACGCGCGTCCTATAGAACAACTGGACGAGTGGCTTTCTAAAATTACCGGTGAACTGGAGAGTTATGCGAATGCCAACCCGGACAAAAAAGTGGCACCCTTTGCTGTAAATCAGATTGTTCATAAATCCAATAACAGGTTGGAGCAGGACCTGGCACTTTGTGTGAAATACAAAGTGCCTGTTGTTATCACTTCGCTTGGAGCTGTGCCCGAAGTAAACCAGGCTATTCATTCTTATGGCGGCATTGTTCTGCATGATATCATTAACAACCGCCACGCCAATTCGGCTATCAGAAAGGGTGCTGATGGCCTCATCGCAGTCGCCGCCGGCGGCGGTGCGCATGCGGGAACATTATCGCCATTTGCCCTGATTCAGGATATTCGACGGTGGTTTGATGGTCCTTTGTTGCTTGCCGGTGCGATTGCCAATGGCGGTGCGGTATTGGCCGCTCAGGCGATGGGCGCAGACCTCGCCTATATCGGTTCACCGTTTATTGCTACCCACGAAGCAAATGCTGTGGAAGAGTACAAACAGGCGATTGTCGACGGCGAAGGCAAGGACATTGTATATACCAACCTGTTCACGGGGGTTCATGGCAACTATCTGCGTTCATCGATTGAAAACAGCGGGTTGGATCCGGATAATCTGCCTGAAAGTGATCCGTCAAAAATGAATTTTGCTTCTGGCGGAAATACCAAAGCAAAGGCATGGACAGATATCTGGGGCTGTGGTCAGGGAATTGGGGCTGTGGATAAAGTTGTCGGTGCGCCAGAGTTGGTGGCGCGCCTTGTGCGTGAATATGAGGCCGCTAAAAAACGTTTGTTGTAGCCGCCACCATAGCCTAATGGCTAAACCGGATATGTTCTAGCGCGCCAGTCTTCCATGAATGCATCATGATGGTAGAGTGAATGAAACTCGCGTCGTTTCGCTTTCCAGCTGAATTTGATTGAATTGTGGACCAGGGGTTCATCAAATTTTTTCAGGTTTTCAGCAATGGGAGACCATTTGATCAGTGCTTTGGGACTGGTAGAGAATGCACCCTCAAATTTGCTTGCATGAACCCAGTCAACGAGAGCCAGGCGATTGGCAAATTCACTGATCAGTTCCTCGCAATCTCCTGAAAATTCTTCCAAGTCAAAACGTGTGCGTATGCAATTTTCATGCAAGGTTTTTGCAATTTCCAGAGATTCTTTTTTATTGCCGGATTGAAGAATTGTCTGGGCAGTCATGAAAACTGCCAGATCAGACAGACAGGCCGCATATATGTTCCATTTCGCAATATTGATGGATACAACGAATTCTTCATCATCAAACATTTTGGGATATTTCATTCCCATCCGGGTTTTCAGATACCCATACAATGATTTCTGCGCGATAAAAGCGGACCGGGTTCCCATGAATTCTTCATAGCTTTTTACAGAATCGAGCGGATCAGCTTTTTTGAAAACAGAAAAAGCGTTTTTAAGGGCTGCGAGGAACCATTTGAATTTTTCCAAGGAAATTGCCTATCATACTAAGGTGGTATGTGAGATTGTGTCGATATTGTGATAAATAAGAGCGAAGTGTTGTGCGTGTAACGAATAAATTTGCTTTCATTTTTATTTGTCGCGAATGCACAAGCACTTAATGCGAAAAAGTAATGCAAACGAAAAATATCAACTTGGGCGTTATTTTGCAACTGTAAATCGTCCTTACTCGGGAGGGGAAAAATTGTCCGAAAAATCAAACGAAGCAAGGGAGCGCCATTGGGCGAGAACCCGGAGCCTGACCATATTGGTCCTGGTTATCTGGTTTATCTTTTCAATGGTTATTCCCTGGAACGCTCAGGCGCTGAATGCATTTTCATTCATGGGTTTTGAACTGGGATATTATATGTGTGTGCAGGGTTCGCTCGCTGTATTCGTTTTGTTAATTTTCTTCCAGAATTGGAGACAAGACGCAATCGACGATGAATTCGGCATGGACGAATAGGGGGATTTTATAATGCAAGGTGGATTTCTTAATAATCTAGGTCGTGTATACGCCATGTATACAGGCGGATTTTTAGTCTTCGTATTGTTAATGGCCATTCTCGAACAAATGGGCGTTAGCGCTGCAACAATCGGTATCTTGTTTGTTGTTTTTACAATCGCAATCTATGCCGTTATCGGCTGGCTATCACGCACCATGCAGGTGGATGCCTATTATGTCGCCGGGCGTGAAGTGCCTGCCGTCTATAATGGCATGGCCACGGCGGCGGACTGGATGTCAGGCGCGTCTTTTGTGGCGTTGGCTGGCGGTATCTATTTCGGTG
>JAJFJO010000251.1 GCA_021774015.1 Gammaproteobacteria bacterium | reverse complement strand
GTGAACCTGAATCGCTTGGCGCATTGAATATTGCTGGCCGACAAGGTTTGGATAATCTTATTTTTGTTATTAGCTGTAATTTACAACGTTTAGATGGTCCTGTGTGGGGTAACGGTCAAATCATTCAAGAATATGAAGGCATATTTCGTGGTGCAGGTTGGAATGTGATTAAAGTGATTTGGGGAAGTAATTGGGAGCCTTTATTTCAACGCGATACAAATGGCATTTTAATGCAGCGTATTAGCGAGTTGGTGGATGGGGAGTATCAAGATTACAGTGCTAAAGATGGCACGTATATGCGAGAGAAGTTTTTTGGTAAGTACCCTGAACTACTAGAGCTCGTGGCAGATATGTCGGATGAAGAGATTAAAACACTGCAAGATGGTGGCCATGATATTCAAAAAATGTATGCGGCGTATGCGGCCGCAGTGAAACATACCGGTCAACCTACAGTTATTTTAGCGAAAACAATTAAAGGTTATGGTATGGGTGAAGGTGGTGAGGCACAAAACGTGACGCACCAAACGAAAAAATTACCATTAGAGTCGCGTAAGGAATTTCGTGATCGTTTTGATTTACCTTTGTCTGATAAAGATCTTGAAGAGCTCAATTATATTAAACCTAAAAAAGGCAGCGCAGAAGAAAAATACTTACAAGCGCAACGCAAAAAATTAGGTGGGTATTTACCAGCTCGTAGTATCGAGTGTGAGTCTTTAACAGCTCCACCGCTGAGTGATTTTCAAAAAGAACTAGATGGCACCGGTGATCGTGAAAATTCCAGTACGATGGCGTTTGTTCGAATTCTACAAACAATACTGAAAAACAAGGCATTTAAGGAGCGTGTTGTACCGATTTTAGCGGATGAGTCGCGAACATTTGGTATGGAAGGCCTGTTCCGACAAATTGGTATTTATGCGCCGCGCGGTCAGCGTTATGAGCCTGAAGATAAGCATCTGTTGATGTATTACCGTGAAGACACTAAAGGCCAGCTGATGCAAGAAGGTATCAGTGAAGCTGGTGCGTTTTCCAGCTGGATTGCTGCTGGTACTTCATATGCTACTAACAAACTGCCGATGATACCTTTTTATATTTATTATTCGATGTTTGGTTATCAACGTTTTGGTGATTTGGTGTGGGCTGCCGGTGATATGGGCGCGCGTGGCTTTATTATTGGTGCCACTGCAGGCCGGACTACATTGGCAGGTGAAGGCTTGCAGCATCAAGACGGTCATAATATTTTAATGTTTAGTTACGTGCCGAACTGTGTGACGTATGATCCTACGTTTGCCTATGAATTTGCAGTGATTGTGCAAGATGGTTTGCGTCGCATGTATGAAAAGCAAGAGCATGTGTTTTATTATATTACGGCAATGAACGAAAATTATGTGCATCCAGCAATGCCAAAAGGTGTTGAAAAGGGCATTCTAAACGGGATGTACCCGCTGCAAAAATCGAAGAAAAAATCGCAAAAACAGGTTCAATTGCTAGGTTCGGGTACTATTTTACGCGAAGCAATCGCAGCAGCGGCTATTTTAGAAAAAGATTATGGTGTTGCAGCGAATATATGGAGTGTGACGAGTTTTAATGAATTACGTCGTGATTTAGAAACAGTGCAGCGACATAACCGTTTGCACCCGACCAAACAAAAAACAGCTTACGTAAGCAAGTGTCTAGAAGGCGCTAAAGGGCCGGTGATTGCAGCAACGGATTATATGAAAACATTTGCAGATCAAATTCGTAGTGGAATTTCACAGCCGTATCATGTGTTGGGAACGGATGGTTTTGGCCGTAGTGATACACGTACAGCATTGCGTGATTTTTTTGAAGTGGATGCAAAAATGATTGCGTATACCGCATTGCGTGCATTGGTTGATGAAGGACAATTTACCAATGAAGAATTAACTAAAGCAGCTAAAAAATTGGGTGTTGATAGAAATCGCCCTGAACCTGTGACTGTTTAAAAGGGGAATTAAAGTGGCAGAGCAAATTGAAAAAGTAATCGTGCCGGATATTGGTGGTGCTGAAGATGTTGATGTGATTGATATCATTGTGGCGCCAGGCGATACCATTGGTGTCGATGATTCTATTGTGACACTGGAGGGCGATAAAGCCTCTATGGATATCCCATCTTCAGTGGCAGGAACTGTAAAAGACATTAGTGTGAAACTCGGTGATAAAGTCTCTGAAGGCACATTATTAATTACGGTGGTGACGAATGCTGCGGGCGAGCCTGCAGCAAAGTCAGCGCCAGAGAAAGCGGTTGAAAAACCTTCGAAATCAGCGCCAAAAAAACAAGCAGATGACACGTCAAAAGCAGCGGCAAAACCAGTAGAAGCAGAAGTCATTGATGACATTGCTAGTGATGACATCCATGCGGGCCCTGCAGTACGACGTATTGCTCGTGAGTTTGGTGTTAATCTTAAAAAATTAAAGGGTACGGGTGAAAAAGGCCGTGTTGTAAAAGAAGATGTGCAAAAATTTGTAAAACAACAATTAAAAGTTGCGGAGAGTGGAGGGGGTTCAGGTTTTGCTTTTCCACCTACGCCTAAAGTAGACTTCA
>JAJFJO010000026.1 GCA_021774015.1 Gammaproteobacteria bacterium | reverse complement strand
CCGGCTTATAGGCAGATATTGATTCTTCCATTTTTCCCCTGTGATCGTAGTAATTTATCTGTTCCCTCATGATTAAGGGTCCTTGGCATCAGGCAAGGTTTAAATGCTGATTATCATTTACGGATATCAGGCAGAAATGTTTCAGCGGAGTTGGAAATGTAGTCCCAAAGCGCTTGTGCTGCGGGCAATAATCGCTTCTTTTCCAGTTTTGCCAGATACCACTGACGGATGACGGGTAATCCCACCACATCCAGTTGCTTTAATCGCCCCTGCCGGAGCTCAACCTGGACGGTGTGGGCGGATATCAGAGCAATGCCCAAACCTGCCATGACCGATTGCTTGATGGTTTCATTGCTGCCGATCTCCAATCCCAAATTCGGATTGAGCCCCGCTTCATCAAATAGACGTTGCATCAGCAAATGGGTGCCCGAGGTCTTTTCACGCAGAAGGAAAGTGTCCTGCGCCAGGCCCTTCAATTGTATTTTGCTGGATTTCACCTTTGGGTGATCGGGTGGAGCAATAATAATATGCGGGTGATCAGCGATAAATTCCTTTTCGATTTTCAGTTCCGCCGGTGGCAGGCCCATGATGACGAAATCCAGATGAAAGTGCTCGAGTGCGGCAATCATTTCGCCCCGATTTCCAACCTGAAGGCGCATTTTTACATTAGGATGCAATTTCAGAAATCCGGCCAGTACATGAGGAGCAAAATATTTGGCTGTACTGACAACGCCGACATCCACATGTCCCATATCCACCCCATGCAGAGCGTCCAGAGTTTCGCCAAATTCGGCGAGTGTGGTTTCGATTTGGGTGGCAACGTCAAGTAAACTGTTGCCAATTGAGGTAAGCTGCATGCCTTTTTGGGATCGCTCAAACAGTGCCATTCCGACTGTCTCCTCGAGCAGGTTGATTTGCAGGTTAATTGCTGGCGGCGTTATGTTCAGAATCCGTGCCGCACCCGCCATTGTTCCAACCTGATCAACCGCAGACAATGCGCGCAATTGACGTAATGTGATACGTTGCAGAAGGGGTGAAAGTTTTTCTTTCATCGTCACATAGATAATTTATTTTTACTTATATGTCCAGATCGGTAATTGTGGTGCATAGGATGTAACCAGATAACCGACCGGGAGGATCAATTGGGCACGCAGAAAAGTCTTCAGCAATATCTGACGGAATGGTCAGATAACAACATCGACCGGGCAGCGATCACCGATACGATATTGGCATTGGCTGAGGCCTCGATCAAGGTTGGCAAACTTATTGCTCGAGGATCTCTTGCAGGATCTTTGGCAGAAATTGTCGGTAATAATGCGGATGGCGATGCCCAAAAAAAACTGGATGTTGTTGCCGACCGGATATTTATTGAAGCGCTTGGCAATGCACCGGTAGCGGTTGTTGGTTCCGAAGAAAATGAAAAGGCACTGCCGTTAGATTCCGGTGCGCCGCTTGCCGTTGCCATTGACCCGCTGGACGGATCGTCCAATATCGAAACCAATGTATCTGTGGGGACCATATTTTCCATTCTGCCGGTAGAGAGCAACAACGGTAAAGCAATAGAGGAAGCAATATTGCAATCAGGCCGCAAACAGGTTGCTGCCGGATATATCATATACGGCCCTCAAACTATATTGGTGCTCACGGTTCGCAGTGGTGTAGAGATATTCACGCTGGATCCTGATTCATCAAAATATGTCAGTACCGCATCAAACATAAACATCCCTGCCGATAAAAAAGAATATGCCATCAACGCATCAAATTATTGCCATTGGAATGAGCCGGTGCGTGCATATATTGATGATTGCGTAAGTGAACATACCAGGTCCAGTGAGGACAAGTTCAACATGCGCTGGATTGCTTCTCTGGTAGCTGAATCTTACCGCATCCTGATTCGCGGCGGGATATTTTTATACCCTGAAGATAACCGGCCCGGTTATCACAATGGCCGGTTGAGGTTAGTCTATGAAGCAAATCCCATTGCATTACTGATCGAGCAGGCTGGTGGCAAGGCAATCGACGGCAAGTGTAATATTCTGGATATAAAACCCGATAATCTGCATCAACGCATACCATTTATTTTTGGTTCAGCCAGAGCTGTTGACCGGGTTTCGGACTATTACGGAAATCGCAAATCAAGAATTTCTCGCGCACCGCTATTTGCACAACGCGGACTTTTCAGGGATTGAGGAGAAAACATGTCAATCAAACATCCGATTATTTCGGTCACGGGTTCTTCCGGGGCTGGCACTACCACGGTAAAACATACCTTCTCTCAGATATTCCGTCGTGAGAATGTCAATGAAGCGTCGATTGAGGGTGATGCGTTTCATCGCTATGACCGCGAGGAAATGAAACAGCGAACCGAAGAAGAAACTGAAAAAGGCGATAGTCATTTTAGCCACTTTGGTCCGGAGGCCAATTTGTTTGAACGACTTGCCGAGACTTTCAAGGAGTATGGGGAAACCGGTACAACCAGTACGCGGCACTATATTCATGATGCTCAGGAAGCTGAACTTTATGGTGCTGCCCCTGGCACATTCACCCAGTGGAATGATATTTCCGAAGGC
>JAJFJO010000250.1 GCA_021774015.1 Gammaproteobacteria bacterium | reverse complement strand
CAGCACCAGCACCAGCACCAGCACCGGCACTAGCATCAGCAGTAGCATCTGCCCTAGCTATATTGGCAGGAGAAAATCTTATGCCAAGTTGACGCGCACAAAAGGCTGAGATAAATTCAACGATGTCAGTCCGTTCATTTTTAATTGCATACTGTAAACCTGCCAAGCCTTCATTATTTTTAGTTTCTACAACCCCAGGATGACGAGCAATCAAAATTTTAACCACCTCCAATTGGTTAAACCCACAGGCAAACATAAAAGGAGTTTCCCCTGACGCATTTTTGAGGTCAACATCTGCACCCGTATCAAGTAGAGCTTCAATCTTCTTAATTTCGCCTCGTTTAGCAGCATAATGAAGTGAACTAAACCCATCTTCATCCACAGCGTTGACGTTGACTCCTGCCCTTATTAAATGCTGGAAACACAGCAAGGCATCATCAACATCCACAGGGTCATTAAATATAATATTAAACAAAGGTGTTTGCTCACATACATCCTTCGCTTCAAGCTGCTCAGGTACAAGCTCCAATAAAGTTGCTACCATCGCAACTTGTGCGTTTAAACAAGCAATATGTAAAAGTGTGCTACCATGTTGAGCTTGAATGCTAAGGTCAACCTCACTTTCTGCAAAAAATATCAATACATCCGCCTGCCCCATTTCAGCGGCAACATGAGAGGGGTTATAATTTTTCTCATTAAAGTGCTGCATATATGCAAGGTCAAAGTATTCTTCAACAACTTTCAAGTCACCACAAGCACAAGCTGCAAGAAATATTTTTTGTTTGTTACCAGATCTGTAGGCCGCTTCCAGCTTCCAACCAAGGTATTCTTCAAGGTTTCCTACAAAATAATTAGCATATACAATATCGCTAGTGCTACCACCTTTATAGTAAATAATTGTGCTAGCACCTTGATGCAAAAGAGTGATGCAAGCTTCTTTTCGTTTTTCTTTCATTGCAATTTCTAGTGGTGAAATATCAGAATTTTTCCCCGTACTTCTGATATCAATATTAGCACCATGCTGGCACAACAACTCAATCATTTCCCGAGTATTTTTCCTTGACATAACCGCATAGTGCAAGGCAACAGAGCCAGTCCTGCGGTCCATCAAATCGATATCTTCTAGGTGTTGATAGGAACATAAAAATTTTAGCGCTTCAAGGCTGCCGCATTGCGCAGCATAGGATAACGGTGGCAGCTCATAGCCCAGCTGCTGATTAATAACAATCTCTGGACAACTGTCCGCAATATTCCTCATAAGATCCACGTTGTTAAGTTTAATACATTCGCGCCATAGATACATTTTTTTATTGAATGTCATCTCTGGCAAATTGTTTCCTGCCATAAACTTAATAACTACATACGCCACTTCCTGCATCGCACCGGCACACCCAAATTTAGCTAGTGCGGATAAAAGAGGTTCCAGCAACACATCAATCAAAGGTGGCGGACAATCTGCACTCAGGAAAAAACGACACTCATTTTCTATTAAGAAAGATAGTGCGCGGAATCTACCTACCATAGCCATTTTAAATAAGATGGTGCTATACCTAGCCAATGGAGAATAGGCTACCCTTCTATTAAATAAAATTACTTGTCTATCACCACCAAAATATTTAAAAAGAGAATGTAATATAGCTTCTTCTACAGCCATTTCACTATGAATATTATTAGTAGCGCCTATAGCAGCACCAGCCGCACCCGTAGCAGCATTTGCAGCATTTGCAGCAGCATCCGTATTAGAATCAACTTCTGTTTTATCGTAAGCAGGCTCAAATTTTGGGTTTGGCAGGTATGCAAGGTCATTGAAAAGAAAATCGAGCAATGGTTTGCCATTAAAATCAAAAAATAATTGTTGCTTGGTTTTTTTAATATTAGACAATAATAAAACAAAAGCATCTAGATTACGAACTTCAAAAGCAACATCAAATGCAATTATATTTTGAGCTTCAAGAGGAAGAGAGTTGCCTTTTAAATTAATGGTGCCTGTATAATGAAGCGGGTTAGCCCCCAACTGTAACATCTCATTGACAGTGTTATTATGCCAACGCCTTATAGCACCACATAGTAAAATCGTTCTTTGATTTGCTGATAACGCTTGTTTAAAATCGGCGCTTTTTTTTCTTAATAGGCTAACCGTAGCTGCTTCAATTTTATCTGGCGGTTCTGTGAATATTTCTAAGATTTCGTCAATAAATGCTCTTGCAGCCGGCGCTGGCCTTTGCCCTGCACGACCCCTTTGTTTGTTTTTTTTGCCTTTTCTACCCGCACCCGCCATACTATCACCCCTGCTATTTTGGCAATTTGTCATCGTTATCAATTAATAGATATATTCGGGAAGGTCCATCGCTGTAGCTACTAGCTGTCAGCTATCATTTTGCTTATATCATACAATAGGAGTGCTACATTTAACAGAACTTTTGCATATTGCCTGGTCACCTTATGGGCTATAAAAAACCATTAAGGCGTATCATCCACCATTTTCTTGGGTGTAGGCATTAAGTGTGTTCTATTCAGGCCTAAAGATACCGCAATGGAACCCGCGATATAAATAGAGGAATACGTACCGACAACAATACCAAGCATCATCGCTAAAGCAAACCCATGAATTGTTGTGCCGCCATATAAAAACAAGGCAATCACAACCAGCAAAGTCAGACCGGATGTCATAATAGTACGTGAAAGCGTTTCATTGATGGATAAATCCATGATTTCTAAAGGTGTGCCCTTGCGGACTTTGCGAAAATTTTCACGCACACGATCGTATACCACGATTGTGTCATTCAATGAATAACCAATCACTGTTAATAACGCAGTTAATACAATAATATCGAACTGCAAGTGGAAAAATGAAAACACACCCAGAATGAGCAATGGATCATGGATTAATGCCAAGGCAGCACTCACCGCAAAGCGAAACTCAAAACGCAATGCAATATAAATCATTGTCCCCAACAAACAGACTAAAATCGCTAAAATACCGTTTGTCATTAAAGCTTTACCCACTTGTGGACCAATATATTCTAACGAACCTAGCTTGGCTCCAGGCAGTGTTTTTAATAGTTGTGTTTTCAACACATCTTGATTAACACCTTCACGAGGCGCAATTCTGATATTAAAAGTTTTTGTGGAGTATGCTTGCACGCTAGCTTTATCAAAACCATTTTTTACCAGGTTTTTGCGTAACTGTGAAATATTAGTCGGGTTTTGAAATGTCACTTGAATTTGCGTCCCACCCGTAAAATCAAGGCCTAGATTCAAACCGTCCATGGCCAATACAATAATAGAGCCAAATATAATAATTGCAGAAATAATACCTGCTAAGGTACGTTGCTGCATAAAACGAATCTTGGTGTTAGATTTGAAAAATTCCATAGTTTTAAGTCCGCTTAAGTTGGTTCTAGTGGGTTATCACGCCTTTGCTGCTGCGGGATTAGCATTTTTATCTTTAACTTTGATGCCAATCGACAAGTGTTTTACTTGTCTGCGGCCATAAATCAAATTAATAATGGCGCGAGTAAAGAAAATCGCTGTCATCATCGAAATCAATAGACCTAAAGCAATAGTTACCGCAAAACCCTGTACCGGGCCAGTTCCCAGCGCATACAAAACAAGCGCAACAATTAACGTGGTGACGTTGGCATCAACAATCGTTGTAAATGCGCGGCCATAACCCGCATGAATTGCGCCTTGCGGTGACATACCATTTCGAAGTTCCTCACGTATTCGTTCATTAATCAGAACATTCGCATCCACCGCCATACCGACGGTTAATACAATACCTGCGATGCCTGGCAGTGTAAGTGTAAAACCTAACATAGCCATCAACGCTATTAAAATAACAACGTTAGCGATTAATGCAAAATCAGCAACCAAACCAAATAATCGATAATAGAATGCCATAAAAATAATAACCAGTAGCGAGCCAACTTCACAAGACAGAACACCTTTACGAATATTGTCTTTACCTAAACTTGGCCCCACTAAATTTTCACCGACAAATACGACCGGAGCAACATAAGCCCCCGAACGCAATAACAACGCCAAGTCTTTTGCATATTGCATCGATTCCAAGCCGGTTATTTGAAAGGAATTGCCTAATGCATTTTGAATGGTCGCAATATTAATGATTTTGGTGACTTGTTTTTGGCTGATTGTGAGCTTTCCATTGACAATTTTTTTGGTTGCTTGTGTTTCTGTAAACACGGTTGCCATGGGTTTGCCAATATTTGCACCCGTGACTTTGTTAAATAGTGTAACACCACTACCCCCAACTCGAACAGACACTGCGGGGCGACCATTTTCATCAACAATAGTCGATGCATTTAAAATCGAACTACCATGCAAAACCACTCTGTTTTTCAATAAATACGGCTGACCTTGATATTTAAAAAGGGTTGTTCCAAAAGGCACGATCCCAGATTGTGCCGCTTGAGCGGCATCATGCTCAGTATCCACCATTTGTAAACGCACAGTAGCCACTTTACCAATCATGTCTTTAGCGCGCGCCATATCCTGTATGCCGGGTAAATCCACACTGATTTGATTTTTGCCTTGTTGAACAATCACAGGTTCTGCAACACCAAGCTCATTCACACGATTACGTAAAATAGTGAGCGTTTGGCTCACGGCATCCTGACCTATTTTGATCGCTGCAGCTGTTGACAAAGTAGCGCTAAGTTTCAAACCATTATTAGACGCCTGGAAAATATAACTCGGAAAATTACGACTTAGATCAGATCGAGCACTTTCTTGTGCATCTTTATTACGAAAGCGAAGGCTAATTGTATTAGTTTTTACATTTGAATTGATGCCCGCGTAACGAATTTGCTTGTCACGCAACTGTGTGCTGATTTGATTGAGATCGGATGAGAGGCGTTTTTTCAACACATCGCTTAAATCTACCTGCAATAAGAAGTGAATACCACCTCGCAAATCTAAGCCCAGTTTCATAGGTTTAGCACCAATTGCCTGCAACCATTTTGGTGTGCGCGGAGCTAAGTTCAGTGCAACTGTATAGCCTTTACCAATAACAGCTTGAATAATATCCTGCGCTTTTAACTGCCCTTCTGTGCTTAAAAAGCGAATCAATAAGGTTGTTGGTGCTTGTTGCTTAATAGAAAGATAAGGGATGTTTTGATTTTTTAGCCCATCTGAAATCTGCGTGGTCATATTGGCAGGTAATGTTACCGCGTTTTTTGAGGTGATTTGAATAGCTGGATCTTCGCCATAAATAACCGGCAATGCATACAGCACACCAAACACGATAACAACGACCATCAAAATATAACGCCACAGCGGATATTGATTCATTCGTTCATCCCTTATTTAAATAAGATAGTAATTGTGTTGTTATATAGTTTCAATCGTGCCTTTTGGTAACACGGAAGAAATAGCGCCGCGTTGCATCGCAATTTCTAAATCTTTACCAAAGGTAATAACAACAAAATTATCACGAAGCTTAGAAAGACGTCCAATCATGCCGCCTGTCGTCACCACTTCATCACCGACTGACAAACTGTCCATGAGTGCTTTATGTTCTTTTGCACGCTTCTGCTGTGGACGTACCAATAAAAAATAAAATACGGCAACAAAAATAATAAGCATCGGTAGCATAGACAGAAAACCGGCCGCCGCCGATTGATGTCCTGCTGGTGCTGTTGTTGCTGCTTGGGCTGTCGCAATTCCAATCATGTTTAAAATTGACATAGTTATTCCTCAATGTGTTAGTTTTACTTTTTTATGTTAATTGTTGTACGTAGTCAGGCCTATGAACATTGATTCCTAAGTAGAAATCCTTAACAAAGGCGTCTAATGTACCTGTTTCGATCGCAAGACGCAAACCCTGCATGAGAGTTTGATAGTAGTGCAAATTATGTATCGTATTTAATCGAGATCCAAGTATTTCATTCGCCCTAAATAAGTGGTGTAAATACGCGCGTGTGTAATTTTTGCACGTATAACAGTCGCAATGTTCATCTAATGAACTTGTATCACCTCGATAGGCAGCATTACGAATTTTAACCACACCACTGTTGGTGAATAAATGTCCATTACGCGCGTTGCGCGTGGGCATAACGCAGTCAAACATATCAACACCCCGCAACACACCTTCAACGAGATCCTCTGGCTTACCGACCCCCATTAAATAGCGCGGTTTATCCGCAGGCATGTGTGGCGTCAAATCATCCAGTGTTTTAAACAGTAGGTCCTTGGGCTCGCCGACCGATAAACCACCGATTGCATAACCGTTAAAATCGATGTTGACTAGCCCCTCCAGTGAACGCTCACGCAAATCAGCGTACATGCCGCCCTGCACGATTCCGAATAGTGCGGCATCTGAACCCGCATGCGCCTGCTTGCTGCGTGCAGCCCAACGCAAACTCAGCTCCATCGATTCGCGTGCTGTTATGCGATCAGCCGGATAAGGCGTACATTCATCGAAGATCATAACGATATCCGAATCCAATACATGTTGCATTTGGATGGATTTTTCAGGGGTAAGGTTAATCATAGAACCATTTAAGGGAGAACGAAACTTAACCCCTTCCTCTGTCAACTTGCGCATTTCAGCCAGGCTAAAAACTTGAAACCCACCGGAGTCAGTCAGAATCGGGCCATCCCAATGCATAAATTGATGGAGGTTGCCGTGTTGTTTAATGATTTCAGGGCCTGGTCGCAACATTAAGTGAAATGTGTTGCCTAATAGAATTTCTGCACCCGTGCTTTTAACATCCTCTGGAGTCATTGCCTTTACGGTGCCATACGTACCGACCGGCATAAATGCTGGGGTCTCTACTGTGCCGCGAGGAAAGGTTAAACGCCCACGTCGCGCGTTACCGCTCTGCGCTAAGCGTTCAAATTGCATTCTACATATCATGATTTTTGCCTGTTATAAGGGTCGGCATATAATAGGTGGCGATGTCATGTATTGCAAGAAGGTTAGGTTCTCATTGTGTGGAAGGGTTGAGGTTTAGCGCAGGCAGCTTGGCCTATCGCTTTTACGTCATTATCAGAAGCAGTATTTTTATTAAATAAAAGTTCTGTCGAACCACTAATAAAGTTCACCCAGCCTTGTAACCTACTCTTTTCTTTGGCTAACATCGTTTTTGCCCGTTTAAAAAAACCTTCATTTAACCTAAAGTCAGTTGGTTTTTCCTGGGACTCACCACTCTGGGGATGATTAACAATCAGCACATCTCCCACCGCATTAGCTGCCAGATTTACAGAAACAGGACTTCCATCTTCAAAGGGATAATCATCGTCTACTTCCAGGGTAGGGAAAATATTTTGGCTTCCAATCTCCCCCCTGTCACGCTGAATCTGCTCTAGAATTTCTGATGATTTCGTCCTGCCGGATGAAAAAGGGCCTCGGTGCCTAGCAAGAAAACCTTTAATATCATCATCAATAGTCAGGTTTATATCGTTTAAAAGCATATCAAGAATTCGGTTTTTTGCCTGTTTGATTAATACGTTATATTCTGCAGAAAGAGCCCCATTAGGAAACCCAAAAAATTTCAAGCCAGACATTTTTGGATTATGTGTTGCAAAGGGTATGTTTGGCTGAGTTTCTATTTGTCGAATACAACTAACGACGTCGGCTGGCGTTTCACATAAGTCAATTGCTCTATAGAGCGTATGAAAAAGATCAATTTGATTTTTGCTGCTGTCCTCTTCCGAAGCTGAGCCAGCAACGCCAGATGTTGTTGCAGTTTGAGCTGAACCCCAATCCTTTAAGTGAAACCATTGGTTCTTAAAACTCTCGGTCGACGTCGGCATATTCCCAATCCCAATGATAAAAAATCATAGGCTTATATTATCAGAACTGACTGGAAATGCACCTGCTTTTTTGTGCGATTAAGCTCACAAAGCTATTTTCTTGCGTTGTCCAGCCTATTGGTCGGTAGCTATAACTGCCTTAACCCTGTGATCACCCGGTAAAATCTCTGATTTTTTGGGTTGCTCCATTGGGGTTAAAATTGAGGATTTTATAGCATCATGTTAGTGCGCGATTTTGAGCATAGCCAGCATAAACAATTTGCTCATCATCAGCAGCACCTCCTGCAGATTCTGGCATAAAGGCAGCTAAGCTAGCATAAACAATTTCCTCACCATCACTGCTACTTTCATCATCATCGTTACCAAGATCTGTCTTACCTGTAGCAGCTCCAGCAGCTCCACTAGGAGCACTAAACAACGCCTCTGGGCTAGTATAAACTACAGCTTCAGCACCAGGAGCAGGTTTGTTAAGTTCATACAGCAAGTAGGTCTTTGCATGCCTAAGCTCTTTCCCAATCCAACCTCCATCGTAATTTAAAGCGTGTTGCAGTGCAGCTTTACTTGCTTCAGTTTGCTCCCCTAAAAATTCATCCGCTTTATCAAAGCTCTTCAAAGACATTTTAAGTAACAATTCTAAAAACAGGCGTTTAGCCGCGGCTTCTTCCAGCATTCTAACGTCTGCACAAAACAATGATGTTTGCACTTTCATTAGTGTGTCTGCATTCACGGTTAAGTCTATTTTTTGCAAGAGATTCATTAATGTCGCGAATAGTGCTGGTAATAATTTAGTTTGATCCTCATCAGTTGAGCTAGCACTAGTTTCCATTGTGTGAGCAGCTGCTGCAGCCCTTGCCCCACCAATTACGATTCTGGGACGTGCTACAGCGTGTTCTTTCTTTATGATCGCTTCATATAAAACAATTGTACTTTCTAAAGCTTGCCCCAGATCTTCCCCTAAAGTTGAAGAAAAAAATTGTTGCTGCAGTATTGGATCCACCAAAGGTAAAATCGCTAGTGCTTTATCTTTTTCTGCCGGTGTAAGTTCTATATAGGGCTTGCTAAAAAGCTCAATAGTCACTTGAAATGCTTCAAGCTTGCTGACCACAGCTCCCAAAGCTGGACGGCTTGAGGTGAATGTGGGGGCAAGCAATCTCTCCGCAATAATTGAGAGCATTGCTCTACTTCGCTGATTTTGCCCACATAAAATTTTAAATTGAACTGCTTCGCTACACTGGGCAAGAAAAGCAAAGTAATTTGCTGTTTTATCGCCACCCTGCCATTCTTCACAGATATCAAGATAAGCGTGAAACTGATGCGACATTATTCGTCTCGTTACACCTTGCACTATATGCTTATCCGTATCAGCCGTTACTGAACCTAAGGCATCTCCTAGCAAGCGCGCCTCAATCAAGCTGGCTACAACCTCTACATCTGCGCTCAAAAATAGTTTTCTGGCATTACGTGGATACCTCATCAACGCATCGCGCAAACCTTCTAAACTTTCTGTACTTTGAGCACGAATCATTTTTTGTTG
>JAJFJO010000249.1 GCA_021774015.1 Gammaproteobacteria bacterium | reverse complement strand
ATATCTATTAATAAATTGACGCACGGTGCAACATGCACTGTGTGTGCTGCACATCGATTTATTAACAATACAAGCCCTTTACTTATTGCAAATTCTGATCAGATTGTTGATTTTGATTTATCACAGTTTATTGAGGATTGTTTTATTAGGAATCTTGGCGGAAGCATTTTGACCTTTGAGGATAGTAACCCTAAATGGTCATTTGCTAAAATAGATGAGAATGGATTGGTGGTTGAAGTGAAAGAAAAGCAAGTTATTTCAAATGCGGCAACTGTAGGTATTTATTTGTTTGCTAATGGTAGTGATTTTATTGATGGTGCTTTGGATATGATTTCTGCATCGGATACCGTCAACAATGAATTTTATGTGTGCCCTATTTATAATTATTTGATTGACCAAAGGCTTAAGATCGGCACCTACAGTATCAATAAAAATGCTATGCACGGGATGGGTACTCCTGATGATTTGGATATGTATCTAGAGTTTTTACAGTCTAAAAAGCGTAAGCTGGCTGAAGAGAGTGTATGCTCTATTTCTAATTGATGCCTCCGCATTCACATTTAAAAGGAATCTTTGTGTGCGATATATTAAACAAACCATTAAAAAACCACTCTCGAGAATGTTTCAAGCGGAGTTATTGGCTTTGGAGAGTCTTAAAGTTCAGTTGAATGATTTAGAGCGCATCGTCCAAACTCAAGCAGAATTTTCGGGCCATTATAATTACTGGCGAGATAAAAGGGTAACGGCAATTATTTCTCATTTTTCGCCGCTCTGGTTTAAAGGGAAAAAGATACTAGAGTTGGGTTGTGGTTTTGGTGACATTGGTGCGGTATTTGCAGCCTTGGGGGCAGAAGTAACTTGTTCAGAGGCTCGTCAAGAGCATGTTGATGAGCTGAAAAAGCGGTACTCGCATATGAAAGCGATCAAAGCCAATATGGAAAATGAATGGCCTTTTGAGGAGCAATACGACCTTATTTTACACTTGGGTTTACTTTACCATCTTGATAATGTTCATTTTTCTTTGGAGAAATCTCTTGCGCATTCAAAATATCTTGTGCTTGAAACTGAGGTATGTGATTCGGATGATCCTGCTAAAATACTTAAGGTTAATGAGGATGCAGGTGGATATGATCAATCTTTTGTTGGCAGGGGGTCTAGACCCTCAGCAGAATATATTGAAGCGATTTTGCAAGAGCACAATGCTTCTTTTAAACGAGTTGATGATGCTCGAGCAAACGCGATTTTTCATACTTATGATTGGCCGGTAAAAAATTCGAATGACTGGTGTCATGGTTTACGTCGTTTTTGGTTCGTTGAGCAAGATGATGTTTGAAATACAGAATGAAGATATTTCAGTTGTTTTTCAAGGACCAATAGTTTCTGACTCTGTTGATGAGACAAATAATTATTATACAAGAAAGTGCATCGATAGTGTTCGCAAATATTTGCCTGGCGCTAAAATCATTTTATCTTCATGGGTGGGATCGGATACGGCAGGCATTGATTGTGACTGTATTGTGCTGAATGAGGATCCCGGGGGATTTCCTTTGTTTATAGATTCCGATCCGGTAATTTTAAATAATGTTAATAGGCAGATCGTTTCAACTTTAGCTGGATTGAAAAAAGTTGACACTCAGTATGCTTTTAAGCTGCGTACGGATATTGCTTTAACGGGTGATGGATTTTTAAATTACTTTGATAAATTTTCTCAATTTGGTAATTATAAGATTTTAAATAAAAAGGTTTTATCGTGTAATTTATTTTCACGCAATCCTCGGTTGGAAGATACACCTATGCCGCTTCACCCAAGTGATTGGATTTTCTTTGGGGAAACCTTGGATGTGTTGAATATCTGGAATATACCTTTGATTTCTGAAAAGGAGAAAAATTACTTCACAGAAGCTTCGCCATGTTCACACTTGTTTTGGAAAAATTTGAAGGCACGATTTTTTCCTGAGCAATTTATATGGGAGAGCTTTGTAATGAAACATGTGAAAATAAAGTGTCAACATGCTGTTGATAGTTCGCCTGAGATGATTCTTTTGTCGGAAGCAATTCTAGCAGATAATTTGGTTGTCTTATCACCTTCTCAGTTGGGAGTGGATATATCGAAAATTAAAGTTAAGTCGCATTATCTTCCCAATCGTATTTACACCCATCAAGATTGGAGAAGGCTCTATAATACGTATTGTAATGCTAAAATATTTATTTACCCCTGGGATATACAAAAAATATATCTTCATTTGAAATATGTATTTCGGCAAAACTGTGGAAAAATCTACACATCTTGTTTACAATGGATTAAATTTAAAATGCCCATTATCTATATTTTTTATAGTAAAGTGAAAGAGATGTGGTGGGCTTAAGAAGGAGCCTCGCTTTTGATAAAAGCAATTATATTTGATATGGATGGCGTGTTAATAGATGCAAAGGAATGGCATTATGAGGCGTTCAACAGTGCGTTGTTGTTTTTTGGGTACCCGCCTATTTCAAGAAATAAGCATCTTGAGGTATTTGATGGTCTGCCAACCATGGAAAAACTAAAGAAGTATGGACCTACTGCATTGCTTTCTGCCGATGAGTGGCAAAAAATATCTGATAAAAAGCAAAAATTTACTGCTGAAGAAATATGTCGGCAGTGTAGACCAAAGCAATTGCACCAAGAAACCCTTGCAGCATTAGGCGCAGAAGGTTACAAGCTGGCTGTGTGTTCAAATTCTATTCGAGCGTCAGTTGACTCAATGCTTCGAGAAGCTGATGTACATAAGCATATTGAATTTTTTCTATCAAATCAGGATGTGAAAAGGTCTAAGCCACACCCAGATATTTATGTTAATGCAATTTCAAGGTTGGGTTGCATGCCAAATGAGGTTTTGGTTTGTGAGGATAATATACGTGGGATTACCGCTGCGCTACATAGCGGTGCTTATACTCTTGAAATAGGTGCGATAGAAGATGTTACGTACTACAATATTAAAAAAGCGATTGAGTTAGCTGGCCAAGAAGGAGCGTCTCAGTTAATGCGCCCCTCTGTAAGGAGTGCAAGGTTAGACGATATGGCTGGTGGTTGGTTTGTTGGGGATTTTTTCCCGAATATTTTGAAATCTAAAGATGTCGAAGTCGCTGTTAAGTCCTATAAGAAAGGTGATAAAGAGCCTTGGCATGTGCATAAAGTGGGCACAGAGGTTACTTTGGTTTTAGATGGGACGGT
>JAJFJO010000248.1 GCA_021774015.1 Gammaproteobacteria bacterium | reverse complement strand
TCATAAGAACATGACAAAAAGATCGTTTGGCTTGCGTCACCACGTAAGCATCACCCGCAAACAAAGCATATTGCAAATGCATAAAATCTTTTATTTCTGTATCACTATATTGAAAGGTTGCCAATTTAAAATACACTCTTGCAATAACAATTACAGATAATTCAGCCTTCTTAGCTGGAATATCCAAGCTGGATAATGCAACATAAGCTTGTATGTCTTTATAAAACATGGCTAAAGAATTAAGGCTCTTAAATGATTCAAGCCACTCTCTGGTTACGTCAGAACTTGTAGTAAATAAATACGTCAGGACTTTTTGTTTTTTAGCTGGGTCGAACTCATGGTAAGGTTGGTCAAGAAATTCCATCAACTTTACAACATCCTCTGCCTCAGAGCTTGTTTGACAGGCTTCAATCAACGATTGCTTACCCTGATTTGACTGCTCCCGCAATAAAGTCATTTGTTGGGCTGGCGACAGTGCTATTAAAAGCTTAATAAAAGCAACTCTAGCATTAGCCATCTGTCGCGCTAAAGCAGGAATAGTGATACTAAACATAGTAAATTGTACGAACTGCAGCTCTTTAGCCTGTGCGTCAGTATTCGCAGCAGCACTTGAGGTGGTGAGTTTCAGCTCCTCAATCTTAAGGGTAAATGCAGACATTATTCCCTGTAAAAAAAGTGCTTTATTATGAAATTCTTCCGAAGCAACAACCACACTGTAGATAAACTGCAATGTTACTAAATTGTATACATTACCAATTTCTTGCGCATAAGTTACCACATTGACATGCGAACTTACTTTTTCAACTATAATTTCCGCCAGCTTAGTGCAAAGTGTATTCACTACAGGGTATTGCATTTCTCGGTCAAACAACGACAGATGCGTATATATCAATATTAAATCGGCCGAATTATTTCTAGCATAATCCAATATAGTATCTTGGCAGCCAGAGTATGATAGACTGTACAGAAGATCTTCCGGATGAATTAATTCGTATTGATTACCAATGCAAATTTCTATAGCAGCTGCCTGCTTTAATTGTGAAAGAGTTACACGGTGCGACTCTTGGACAGCACCAGCACTGCTGTTAAAAGATACTTCAAACATGTCAGCACCTTGTGCTTTTTTTACTTGTATTGCTGACACACTCTCCTTTCGCATTCTTGAGTTAACAAAACGAGGATTGTTTGTTAAGAAATTTTTTATTAAGCCAATTTCTCCAACCGTCAAAAAATGCCTATTTTTATAAAACAATTTATAATTAATAGGCCAATCTTTGAAGGCGTCCCTTTCTTGTAAAGAAGCAAATTGTTGCCATAATCTTGGCGCGCTGCCCACATGATTCCAGCTGCGGCAAACTTGACTTGCTTGCATAATTTCTTTTGGATTTAAAAAAGTGAACACAGTAGAGACAACATCTCGAGGTAAATCACTTGAGGTGGTTAATGAAAATCCACCCGCTGCAGCTGTCACTAAATCCGTTCTTCCAGGAGTACTTTCCTCAAAATCCGAAGGCAGAGCATGCTGTCTGTTTGCGGCTGCAATAGCTTCATCACGCAGAGTTTGTTGTTCAGCTATTGTTGTTATCAGCGCATTAACGGTTTCTATAAGCTGCTCAATAACTAACAGATACTCATCTACTTGTAGATATGAGGCCGTTTTTAGTTTATCAACACTTTTGCCCTTAAAGATATCATTTACTTGAACAGCAGCCATAACAGCATGAAGTGCATTCAAAGCTTCTTCAATCTTAATGTTTTTATTCGGGCTGTTGACATCGATTAACGTTATTTGATAGTCAAAATAGTAGGCAAGCTGTTTGTTTTCTAAAGCCTGCTCAGGTCGTTGCGCTACTTGCAATATTTGCTTTAAAACACTTGTCACCAGCTCACAGAGCTCTATTCGTGCTGAATTGGTTTGAAAGTTATATCGTATTTGCCTTCGAAGCATTTCAAATTCTGTGATGGGTTTAACATCTTGAAAGTCAGGCTGCCATTGAGCCAGCATATCAAGCTTTAAGTGTAAGGGCTGATAACGGGTGGTATCAGAGATCCAGCTTAGCTTAGAAAACAAGCCGTCAAATTTCGCAGCGTTAACCTGCAAACCACCTAAATTATCAGCATCACTTTTATTTAATTCCCCAAAAAAGATTTGTGTAAGCCCAAAAACATCTTGCTCTATCACAGCACCTTTAACAATATTTAATGCCTCGACTTTTTTCAGATAACGCCATGCAGCTAAGCGCACTAAAAAATGTTGGCCACTAGATTCACAAGCTTTTCTGAAAAATTGAATAGCCTGGGCTAGCGTTGTAATATTAGAATTTTTAGCACTTAACTGATTTTCAAATAAAATGGTTAAAGCCATGCCAATATTCAATAGCAAGTAAGTGTCCTGGTCTGATTGAGATTTTCTATAAATTCCAGCGAGCTCTTGATCCGCTTTGGATGCTTCTTTTTTTCTCTTCAAAGTTCTTTTTTTTGCATCACAAATTGAAGTTCCCATTTGCCTTTTCGCACTAGCTATAATCGGACCTTCCCAAGGTTTAGCATAAATAATTGCAAGAAGAAACCAACTAGTCGCCTCTTCCGGGTCTTTACCAAAGGCCGAAGTCCCCTGACCAAAATCACAGGCAAGATTATGTGCACGCACAGCATCAGACTCTGCCCTAGCCACATACAAATTATCTGCAGCGCTGGCACTTTTCTCTGCCTTGCTTCCTTTAATCGATTTTTTAGTAGCAGCGGCATTCTCTTGCTGCCTTTGTAATTCTTTCTCTTGAAGCACCACCATATCAGCAGCTAAGAGTGCAGCAGTGAATAATTGTTGGAAATCCGTAATCGCTTGTGGCACTTGCTTTTTAAGTTGGCCTAACTTCGCTTTAATTATCTCCCAACATGGAGTCACACCAGCAGAAAATGAAGCTTTATCACTATAAATTAAGTAAGCCAAGGCGATAATAGCTGCTTTCTCTTGGCCATTATTTTCATCAAGCAGTACAAGAACGGATTCGCCTTTTTCTACGGATGCAAATTTTGCAAAAAGTTGTTCTTTCTCACGCGAAGACAGTGTTAAAATTTTACCATCATAATGTAAGGAAGTTATTACAGCATCAAGAGAACCCG
>JAJFJO010000247.1 GCA_021774015.1 Gammaproteobacteria bacterium | reverse complement strand
CCTGCTTAATAGTAATAACGGCTAGTATGCAATAGAAAAATTTATTTTATAGGCGGTACGGGCGGACGGTTACGAATATACAATGTTTCTATAAAATTAAAAATCGTTTATAACTAGTTTTCTAACGTGCGACTATGAAATTTGAGGCCCATTGAGCACTCCTCTACTCAGCGAACGAAACTTTTCGCCGCTTATGTCAAGGCACCCAACCAGCTTACAGACATAATTTCAGTACGGATCCAGCTATACTAGCTTCCTTGATTAATTGATCCTGATTATAGCCAACGCCATATTGAGGAGGGCTAACAATTCCTCCCTTAAGATTATTTAAATTTTTATATCCACTTTCATCTGGATTAGATAGGGGTCGGCCATGTCCCCCCTTCTGCTGGAAATCTCTAATATTAGTATATACGTCATTTATTATCGTAAAATACCCATATCTCTCTGACTTAGAATACAAGTCCTGAGGTTTAACGTTGTTCCTAATTACATGGATTCTAGGATCCCAAGCATCAGCTTCAATATATATTCTCCCCAGTTTAATCAAACAAAAGCTGTGATCAACGGAATCACAGCTAACTCTATATACATTGATTTCTGGATCCTCAAACCGGTTAAGTAAATCACCCTGCAGTGCCATAGCAAGCTCACTACAATTTCCCGCTCGAGATCCTGGTGTCGAAAGAATATTCAAGCGACTTCGTGGAGAAAGTGGTCTAAGAGAAACACGTTTTTGATCAAAATCGTTTACTCCCTGCTCATCCACAGGAGACTGGTTAAAGATACCCATAGATGTATGTATCTCGTGAATTGAATCTGCTATTGTTTTGACAAAAGTATCTATATTAAATCTCATCTTAAGCCTCAAAATTTATCAGCTGAAAATAGGACACTATTGTAAAAATATCATGTCCGCTATGCTATAATCGTGTATTAGCTTGGGAAGTATAGCATGGCAGTAATTAGGTTCCCAGCCAATACCCCTCCACAGAACCGAGTCTGATAGCTTAACTCTTTGATTTATATAGGGTGATTTGACGTAAGCGCCGGAATCTTTCATTCATGCACCTTTATACGACCATAAGAGATAGTATTTTAGCTATATTAAAGAATGTCTCGTTTGCAGCTTTTCGTTTGAAGTCAAACTCCCCATGTAAATTGACATGCGCCCAGGCTAAAACTGATCCTTCTTTAATCAACGAAATCATTTCAGCACGTTCTATTTCGTCAGAACAGTTGGTCAGCAGTTGTGAGAGGTAGAGATAGTTCCAAAGGACAATGCTATTTTGGATAAGCACTTTACAAGCCACGGCTATGTTTTGTTCTATGGGATCTGCTTGCTTAAATTCACTATTGTTTGCATAAAAGATTGCTTTAGCAAATTTATTAGACGACTCGATGCGATTCAATTGTTTTTCAATTCGCTGCCGCAATTTCACGTCGTCAAAGTAAGTTAAAATAAATAGTGATTTGATGATTCTGCCAAATTCTTTCAGTGCTTTATAAAGTGGGTTGTCTTTTGCATAAGAGCTTAACCGCTTAAATAACTGTGAAGCACTAATTTTATTTAATCTAATCGTAGCCATAAATCTCAAAATATCTTCCCAATGGCTTGCAATAAGATTTTGACGAATTGGGCGACTGGGGAGAATTTTGTATCCACGATCTCTGTAATATTTCTTAGTGTGAAATGAATATATTTTCTGTTTGCCAACATTTTTAATGCGCGGCGCAAATGTGGTCTCAAAAAAATGTGTGGTGCAAAACACAAGTTCCGTATAGCCGTGGGAGTCCGTAGATTGAATATCTATTTTTGGAGCGTTCATATTATTGAGTCCATCTATCACATATGCTGCCTCTCTTTCTGATGAACTCATGACGTTGTGATGAAATAGAACTTGTCTATCGTCAATGAAAGTATAAATACTCACACCACGATCTTTCCCAAAGTACTTAAATGAATAGGTCGCAAGTAAACATTCGACTGAGACCCCAACTTTCCTACCATCGCTTGAGCCATGACGTTCATTTTGAACCTCTGCAAAGATATGTGGTAGTGCTAATCGATTTATAAAGTCTCTGATTCTGTCATTGGCAGCGGTAAGTGTTTTTAATGAAAAATACCAGTTTACAGCATTGCTCATGCTATTCTGATTAATGCCGGCAGATATTTGCGCCATTTTAGATACCCCAATATTACAACCGAGCCCTATAATACCTGCATAAAATGTTGATGCGTGCGGTTTAGATTTACTGTGCTTTACAGAATGATGTGAGAATGTGTTTGTAAATTTTGTAATATGATCAATATCCGACAATACCTTTAAAATAGGGATGTAGCCCACTTGATTTAAAAATCCTGAAATATGCTTTGTTTCTTTTTCATCAAGTGCTGGTGTGGCGATTTGAACGCGGCCGTCATTTTTACCATCAAATATAATATGTGGGTTAAGATTTTTCAAAACGCGCTGATTTACTGTGTTATACTTTTCATCTAAGCGCTTCATCAAGTTTTTCATGACTGTATCATAATCTGAAAAGGCTTCCAGCCCAGCTAATTTTAACAAATCGTCTCGCTCTGATTGCCATATTTTTTTCTCTACCAAATAATCCTGAATAGCTAAATATCGATATGAATGCTTAAGATTTAACTTGCCAGATTTGATATTGTCTGCGATATGAATAAAAAATAGTATTTTGTAGAGCGAAGTACGAAATGTACCTTTCTCGTTGATGAGCGCTTCTTTTTCGTCATTATCCAAAAAATCTTGTGGTGCATTAACAGTAATCTGCCCATTTACTTTTTTAAAATAACTAATTGCGTTCAGCAATATTTTGTCCGAGTTTTTGTCATTAAAGACAAGTACTTTTATAATATCTGATACACGATTTTGCAGCTTTCTAGAGAGGCTTTCTAGTATATCAAAATAATCCTTATCCTTGG
>JAJFJO010000246.1 GCA_021774015.1 Gammaproteobacteria bacterium | reverse complement strand
GCTTGCGTTAGCAAAAGCGTTGCCGGAAGAGGGCAGTTTAATTGCTTGTGACATCGGCCCTGATTGGCCTAATATTGGGAAGCCCTTTTGGGAGAAGGCAGGCGTCGCGCATAAAATTGATTTGCGCATCCAGCCGGCTTTAAATACGCTGCAAGCATTAATTGATGATCAGCAAGCAGAACAATTTGATTGTATTTTTGTCGATGCTGATAAAATTCATTATCTCGATTATTTTCAACTGAGTTTAACGCTATTGCGCCAAGGTGGAATAATGATTTTTGATAATGTGCTGCAGATAGGGTCCGTCAATGTCTACGAGCAAAGTAACCCTGCGACGCGTGGGGTGTATCAAATGTGCCAGGCTGTCTGCCATGATGCTCGGGTAACAACATCGATGGTTCCCTTGGGTGCTGGGATGCTTTTGGTGCGTAAGAGGTGATGGTGTGTGGATGAGTGATGGCAGCTGCTCTTGTTGAAACTTTATGCGCATAGGTGCTTTTTAATCAATATATGGTTCTAATTGCCCCCCAATTAGAACCATGGTATGGTTCTAATTGGGGGGCAATTAGAGCCATATTAAGGTTTTAATGGGGGGTGCTTTCAGCTGAATTTTAAACTATATGGTTGGTAAGTTTATGAATCGATTGATTTATAAAGAGTTATTGGATTGGAAGCAAGGTGTAAAGCATTTGCCGCTTCTTTTGCGAGGGGCGCGACAAGTTGGCAAAACATATATTGTAGAACAATTTGCTCTTAATGAGTTCGACAGCTTTGTAAATATCAACTTTGAGCTTCAGCCTAAGTTCAATACCTGTTTTATAAATTTAGACTCTGAGGTTATTCTCACTCAAATTTCTGCGCTAACTAAAGTGAATATTATTCCTGGGCGTAGTTTATTATTTCTTGATGAGATTCAGCTATGCCCTGAAGCATTGGTTGCCCTGCGCTATTTTAAAGAAAAAATGCCAGAGCTGCATGTTATTGCCGCGGGGTCATTGTTGGAATTTATGATAGCTGGTGATCAGTATCAGATGCCTGTTGGTAGGGTTAGATCCATCCATATGACTCCCGTTTCTTTTAAAGAGTTTTTATTAATTCATGGCTATACACATGCATATGACCTGTTGTTAAAAGCGGATATTGAAAAAGGTATTCCAGCAGCGGTTCATGATGACCTTATCGCGTTAGTAAGAAAATATTTTATATTAGGTGGTATGCCTGAGGTTATTTCTGATTACTTGCAAGATAAAAACTTATTAAACTCACAAATTACGCAATCTTCAATTTTATCAACATATCGGTCTGACTTTGGAAAATATGCAAAATTAGTTCAGCATAAGTATTTGCAACTGTTAATGGATAAAATTCCTGGCATTGTAGGTGAGAAATTTCAGTATAATAAGATTGATCCAGATACGAGGGCTAGGGAGTTAAAAGAGCCGCTTAATTTGCTGTGTTTGGCTGGAATTGCTCATAAGGTATACCATACTTCTGCGAGTGGGCTGCCACTCCAGAGTCAAGTTGATGATCGCCAATTTAAATTACTATTTATGGACATAGGTTTGGCACAATCAACCATGATGTTGGATCCAAGTATTTTATTGCAGCGAGATTTAATGCTAATTAACCGGGGTGGTTTAGCAGAAGCATTCGTAGGGCAAGAGTTATTGGCTTACTTACCCTCTCATATGCCTTTAAAATTAATGTACTGGCAGCGTGAAAAAACAGGTGCAATGGCTGAGGTGGATTATGTTATTAATGTTGATCAACATATTATACCTATTGAAGTTAAAGCAGGAAAAACAGGTGGTTTGCGTTCGTTACGTGTTTTTATGCGAGAAAAAAATAGCCCTTTAGGTATTAGAGTATCGCAAAAATCACTGCAGCTTGAGGGTGATATACTATCGGTACCATTTTATATGATCTTTGAAATTCCACGCCTGGTTAGGATGATTTTAGATTGAGCGATATTAGAAACACCCACGGTTATCCATCCGCGGGTGTTATCTTAGACAATACAGGTTGAGGTCATTTTTACCCTGGATTATTCAGCGCAATCGCTGCAAATACAGCCCCTTCAGGATCTTGAATAACAGCAAATCGACCAACGTCTGGAATATCTGTTGGTGGTAATAAAATGGTGCCATTCAATGTTTCAGCTTGCTTCACGCTATCTTCACAACTCGGTACGGTAAAGTAGACTAGCCAGTTAGGTAGTATATTGCCCATTTCTTCGGTAATTTTTAGCATGCCGCCGTTTTGTTGCTCGCCAACAAGAAAGGATGTATACACCATTGAGCCAGTGTCCATTTCATTTTTACCCCAACCAAGCAGACTTGTGTAAAAATCGCCTGCTGCTTTTGTGTCATTGGTATAGAGCTCATTCCAACAAAATGCACCGGCCTCATTAACCTTTTTTGCTCCAATATGCTGCTTGGGTTGCCACAAGCGAAATTCAGCACCTGTTGGGTCTAGTAGTGCAGCCATACGACCGGCATCAAAAACATCAGAGGGCTCACTAATTATTGTGGCTCCTAGTGATTTTGCTTTCTCTACGGTTGCGTCAATATTGGATACTGAAATATAAGAGCGCCAGTGTGATGGGATCTGTTGTGTCATTTGCTCTTCATTAAGTTGGTACAGGGCAGAGACATCAGCGTCACCTATTTGGCACATGGTATACACTGCGTCATCGCTAATGGGATTATCCACTGTGTTCCAGTTAAAGAATTTTTTATAAAATTCTTTTGAGTGATCAGCGTTGGTTGAAGCGAGTTCAACCCAGCACTAAGTGACGTCAGGGT
>JAJFJO010000245.1 GCA_021774015.1 Gammaproteobacteria bacterium | reverse complement strand
AAAACGATCCGTTACCCCGGCCACTGCGAAAAAATGCATTTTCTCATGAAAGGATTAAAGCTCAACCATGACCGTACCACACTAAAAAGAATTTTGGAAAACGCCGTACCGATCACCAAGCAAGATGTCGTTATCGTTTATGTCTCTGCTAATGGCATCAAAAATAATCAGCTAATCCGCGAATCTTACGTGAAGAAATTTTATCCCGCTACCATTGCCGGCATAGAATGTGCAGCCATACAAGCAACAACTGCCTGTGGCGTTTGTTCTATCGTCGACTTGGTTTTGAGTCATAAAGAAAAACATCACGGCCTGATCAAGCAAGAGCACTTTACACTAAGCGATGTTGAAAACAACCGCTTTGGAACTTACTTCGAAAAGGATGCATAATGAATTTTCTGAAACAACTGAAAATCACTAACAATAACTCTGGCGCTAGCTATGGCGATTCTTGGTGGTCAAACAACACGGCTGATGGCACCATAGAATCTTTTACACCGACAGATGCCTCTTTAATTGCAACCGTTAATCGTGCATCACAAGACGATTACAAACAGATTATGCGAGCATCACAAAAAGCTTTTTTGCAATGGCGCATGGTGCCTGCACCTAAACGCGGCGAATTGATTCGTCAAATTGGCGATGCCCTACGCACACACAAAGATGCACTTGGCAGTTTAGTGTCTTATGAAATGGGAAAATCAAAACAAGAGGGTGATGGTGAAGATCAAGAAATGATTGATATGGCCGACTTTGCTGTTGGGCAATCACGCATGTTATACGGTCTCACTATGCAGTCAGAGCGCCCGCAGCATCGCATGATGGAGCAGTGGCATCCACTAGGGCCTGTTGGTGTAATATCTGCTTTTAATTTTCCAGTGGCTGTTTGGGCTTGGAATGCCTTTATTGCTGCCATTTGCGGCAATACCGTCATCTGGCGCCCCTCCCCTAAAACACCTCTATGCGCTATTGCCGTGCAACATATTTGCAATCAAGTGATGAAAAATAATAATGTTGAAGGCATTTTTTCAACGTTTGTTACAGATAACATTGAGTTGTCAAAGCACTTTGTTGCTAACAGACATATTCCTCTTATTTCTTTTACTGGCTCCAGTAACGTCGGTCGTGATATTAATCAGACTGTCACTGCCCGCATGGGGCGCTGCTTATTAGAGTGCAGCGGCAATAATGCAGTTATTGTAGACCCTACCGCTGATTTGCAGTTAGCCTTGCCTGCTATTGTATTTGGTGCCGTCGGCACTGCCGGTCAACGTTGCACAAGCACACGACGTTTAATTATTCATGAATCACTCTTTAACAAAGTAATTGCTAGCATTATTGACGCCTATAAAAAAGTCACTATTGGTGATCCACTGGATGCTAACAATATTATGGGCCCACTCATCGATCAAAGCGCTGTTGACTTGTACACCTCTGCAATCAAACAAGCTAAAGATACAGGTGGCGAAATATTATTTGGTGGCAATGCATTAAACCGCCCAGGTTATTATGTCGAACCTAGCATTATCCGTGCTATAAATGATTGGGATATCGTACAAACTGAAACATTTGCACCTATTTTATACGTAATGCCCTATAAAAAACTAGAAGATGCGATTGCGATGCAAAACCGTGTTTGCCAAGGGCTGTCTTCAGCTATTTTTACACAGGATCTACAAAGCGCAGAGCAATTTCTTTCAGCACAGGGTAGTGACTGTGGGCTCGCCAATGTGAATATTGGAACATCTGGTGCTGAAATTGGAGGCGCATTTGGTGGTGAAAAAGCCACTGGTGGTGGGCGTGAAGCAGGGTCAGATTCTTGGAAAGCATATATGCGACGTCAAACCAATACGATTAATTGGGGAAGCGAGTTGCCGCTGGCTCAGGGAATTACATTTAAGCTCTAAAAACCGCACCTTGAGCAGAAGCAGAAGCATCATGCCTACAATCATCTTGATAACGAGGGTAGTAATCGGGACTCTTTGTCAACGCAATAGGTCTATAGTCTTCTGACTTAACTAGCAGGCTTGTATCAACACCTAACAAAATCAATAGCGCCAAACATTTTTTAGCGCCTTTTTGGATAGCATAGTTTAATGGTGTAACACCTTGCTTATTTTCCGCATTAAATCGTTGAAAATGATTTGCTATCAATAGCTCTCTTAGCTTCTTATCATCATCTTTATCAATAGCTGCCTCAAAAGCTAACTCTTTTCTTGCACTGCTATTTGGCCTCCAGTCCGAATTAGGGTGCATAAACCCCGTTTTATCCAAAGGTGGTTTTTGTCTAGAGAATGCCTGCAACAGTCCGTATTCTATTAAATCATCAATAGCCAATTGCAATTGCGAATAAGTATCTAAAAACTTAAAAAGTTCGAGGTGCATACGATTTAAACCTCTTTGCTCTATATGCATGTTATTTTCTACAAACTCATCATTACGGCGATGAATATGCTGCGAATCATCACGAATCGCTTTATCAAGCTCAGGATAAAGTGTGAATGTTTTTAGCTTTCTCGCAATACGTAATATACGCAGAATACCAACAGGCTTTTCTAATAATTTCTTTTTTGGCAGCACAAGAGTATTAATAATTTCTTTATTATAGTCTTCAAGCGCTCGAGAAGTGCCCAAAACACATTTCATTTTGAGATCATAAAATAAGGCGTTAATCCCTATATCCCTACGTTCCATACTAAATTTCACTTCATTCCATAGATTCTCTTCCACTAATCCAGGTTCTGAATCATTAAGACTCACGACATCAATTACCTCAACATCACCTTCACTCTGAACCGAAACAACAAGAGATTCATGCTTAGTGCCTTGCCGGCGACATTCAACACCTCGCACTGTTTTAAACAGAAGCTCCACATCAGATAATCGTGCGCTCGTAACAAAATCAAAATCATGAATAGAGACAATGCTATCAGCATGTCTCTTGTTATACAGCAAATCTCGAA
>JAJFJO010000244.1 GCA_021774015.1 Gammaproteobacteria bacterium | reverse complement strand
CTACAGCCCAACCGTTATTGCCCGTTTTCTTGTGTCACATTTTTTAACGAATCAACAAAATAGATTTCGTTCCAAACGGGTTGCTGATACACATTATAATTTGGATAATGTGTTGTATCGCCATATGCTGGGTGAGACGATGGCATATACGTGTGGGTATTGGAAAGATGCAGATTCATTGGATGATGCACAAAATGCAAAATACGATTTAGTTTGCCGTAAGCTTAATTTGCAAAAAGGTGAGAAAGTGTTAGAGCTTGGCTGTGGGTGGGGCGGTTTTGTGCGCTATGCAGCACAGCATTATGGTGTGGAGCTAATATCTATTAATATTTCTAGTGAACAGGTTAACTATGCGCGTGAGACTTGTGTGGGTTTGCCAGTGACTATTGTTGAATGTGATTATCGTGATGTTGATACGTATAATCCTAATAAAGTGACTTTTGATAAGGTCGTTAGCATTGGCATGTGTGAACATGTTGGATATAAAAACTACCCGGTTTTGATGAGTGTTGTGCGTCAAAATATAAAGAAAGAGGGGTTGTTTTTATTGCATACCATTGGTAAAAACACCACGACCTACTTTAGCGACCCGTGGATAACACGGTATATTTTCCCGGGTGGGATGTTGCCGTCTATTAAACAGTTAAGTATGGCCGCTGAGGGGCAATTTGTTATTGAAGATGTTCATAATTTTGGCGCGGATTATGATAAAACGTTAATGGCTTGGGGTCATAATTTTGTAGCATCTTGGCCACAGCTTGCAGCACAGTATGATGAGCGTTTTTACCGTATGTGGCGTTATTATTTGTTATCATGTGCGGGTGCGTTCCGGTCGCGCGATCTTCAACTGTGGCAGTTTGTAATGTCACCCAAAGGAGTATTGAGTGGATATGAAAGCCTACGTTGATAAGGTGGCTGAGTTACAGCAGCAATACGAGGTGTATATCCAGCAGAACAACTCTATTTCTTTAGGTAAAAACACATCTAATTTATTTCGTCACCGAGAACAAGCGCGTGCGCGCCTGGATGTGCGGCAATTTAATTCCGTTATTACTGTGGATGTTGAGCAAGGTCTCGCTGTTGTGGAGGGCATGACAACGTATGAAGATTTGGTGGCAAAAACCTTGCAATGTGGTTGTATGCCAGCTGTTGTACCGGAGTTGAAAACGATTACAGTTGGTGGTGCCTTATCAGGCATTGGGATTGAATCATCTTCCTTTCGTTATGGGTTGGTGCATGAAACCATTGTTGAATTTGATGTGTTATTGGGTGATGGCAAAATGGTAACCTGTCGCGCTGATAATGAATACAGTAATTTATTTTTTGCTTTCCCAAATTCGTATGGGACGTTGGGGTATGCATTGCGAGTGGTTATAAAAACAGTCCCCGTTAAAACTTTTGTTAAATTAACACATCGTCATTTTTCATCTGCTCACGATTACTATCAAGAAATGCAACGATTGTGCGATACGTATCGTCAACAGGCAGGCATTGATTTTATTGATGGCTCTGTGTTTTCAGACGATGAGATGGTGATTACAATAGGTGAATTTGTTGATCATGCGCCTTATGTGAGCGATTATCGTTATATGAATATTTATTATCGATCCATCCAAAATAAACAAGAGGATTATTTGACGACGCATGATTATATTTGGCGTTGGGATGCAGATTGGTTTTGGTGTTCGAAAGTGTTTTATTTGCAAAACCCGATAGTGCGGTTTTTGTTAGGTAAGTGGATGTTGAAATCCCGCGTGTATTGGAAATTAAAAGCGTTGGCGCACGATAATAAGCTATTGCGATGGTTGCAGGCACGTTTTTCAAAACCCACAGAGTCTGTTATTCAAGATGTGGCTATTCCGATTGAAAATGCAGCGGCTTTCTTTGAATTTTTCAATCGTGATATTGGTATTAAACCCTTTTGGAATTGCCCCGTTCGAGCGTATGATGATGCTGTGCAATATGACTTTTTTAAGATGGAAGCTGGGCAGTTGTATATTAATTTTGGTTTTTGGGATATGGTGCCGAGTGATAAAGAAGAAGGGCATTTTAACCGTTTGGTTGAACAGAAGGTGTTGGAGCTGGGTGGTATTAAATCGCTATACTCGACTGTGTATTATTCTTCGGAAGAGTTTTGGGGTATCTACGATAAATCTTTATATGATCGGTTGAAAGCAAAGTACGACCCCAGGGGTTTGTTGAAAAATCTTTATGATAAGTGTGCTGAGCGTGGTTAACATGTAGCTAAATGCTGACTTAACGGGAGGTTTGCTTCAATACAGTAAAAATTCCTGTAGTAGGAATAAGTTATAGATATGGCTTCCTTATTTGGAATGGGTTACTATTTGCCCAGATTCATATTGTTAAGAGAATAACCATGTTATTTGCTTGTTTGAAAAAAGGTTTGAAAATTATAGGAGTTGCAGCTTTATCGGTCGCTGTTGCTTCTTATGCGGGATATTCATTAATACTGTTAAAGTCATCTAATGCAGAGAGATCATAACTATTATCTAAATTTAGCACTGCAAGAAGCGGTCTCGCGCCGAGGTTTTTGCGCACCCAATCCTGCTGTGGGTGCTGTTGTCGTAAAAAATAATAAGGTGCTTGCTACTGGTAAGCACTGGGCGTGTGGCCACCCACATGCGGAAGTGGATGCATTAAAACAGCTTCACAATGCAAAAGGCACAACAGTGTATGTGACATTGGAGCCTTGTTGCCATA
>JAJFJO010000243.1 GCA_021774015.1 Gammaproteobacteria bacterium | reverse complement strand
TTACTTAGGGCGATGGCGGTTTGATCGGCGATGTTGGCGGTGCCCGAGTGGTGGATCGCCATGAGTCCAAAAGAAATCAAAATGGACCCCACCATGATGGCAATCGTGCTTTGCAGTTTAATATAACGGTGATTGATATACGCAATGAGGACGGCAATCGTGATGAGAATAGATGTGAGGTTGTATGGGTTCATATGTCTATTGAGACAAAAAAACATTGAAATGTCCACCCCGTCCTCGTACTATTTTGCCAATTCCCTCCTGGCGGCAGAAACCGCCTTCCCTTGATGAAGAGGAGTAGCTGGTATGAAGTCGATTCGTGATTTCGGTGAAATGAAGCATTTGAATGAAAAAATTACGATGGTGACGTGTTATGACTATTGGTCTGCACAGATTATTGATACAACTAGTATCGATTGCATCTTGGTGGGTGATAGTGTCGCTATGGTGATGCACGGTCATGATACAACGATTCCTGCATCAATAGAGATGATGAGTGTGCATATCCAAGCTGTTGCGCGTGGTGCAAAGCAGAAGTTTATCGTTGGTGATATGCCTTTTTTGTCTTATCGGAAAGGTTTTGTTGAGACAATGAATGCAGTTGAGGTATTGATGCGGGCAGGTGCCAATGCGGTTAAGTTGGAAGGTGTGTATGGCCATGAAGAGAGTATTCGGCAGATTGCGCAGTCGGGTGTGCCAGTGATGGGGCATGTTGGAATGACGCCACAATCGATACATCAGCTCGGTGGATTTAAAGTGCAGGGCAAGGGTGCTGTCGTTGCGAAGCAGATTATGGCGCAGGCTAAGCTGTGTGAAGAGTTGGGTTGTTTTGCGGTAGTGTTAGAATGTGTTCCCAGTGATTTAGCGCAAACCATTACAGAAAGTCTGTCAATTCCAACGATTGGGATTGGTGCAGGGCCACATACGTCCGGTCAGGTATTGGTGTTGCATGATCTGCTTGGATTTAATGATGCTTTCAAACCTAAATTTCTTAAAACATATTTAAACGGTTCTGAATTGTTGCAATCATCTCTAAATGCCTATGATGCCGAGGTGAAAGCAGGGGTTTTTCCTAATGCAGAGATACATTGTTATTAAATGAGTGTGAATAATGCAAGTAATTACCGACCTTAATCGGTGGCGTGAATGTCGTAAAACCATAAAAAGCAGCGTGGGTTTTGTGCCGACTATGGGTAATTTACATGCGGGCCATATGAGTTTAATGGAGCGCTCGTTAGCTGATAATGAGATAACAGTATTAAGCATTTTTGTGAATCCAACACAGTTTGATAATCCCGATGATTTAAAAAAATATCCGCGAACATTCGATGCAGATATTAAATTGGCGGAGCGGGTGGGTGTTAATTATATTTTTGCACCGGACTTTAATGCTTTGTATCCCGATGATTATACGTATCAGGTTGAAGAAAGTGCGTTAAGTCGAATGTTGGAGGGTGAGCATCGTCCTGAGCATTTTGCAGGTGTGTTAACTGTTGTTATGAAGCTGTTAATGCTGGTGCGTGCGGATCATGCTTATTTTGGTGAGAAAGATTGGCAGCAGTTGCAGCTTGTTAGAGGGATGGTGCGCGCATTTTTTATCGATACGTGCATTATTGGTTGCCCTATAGTGCGTGATGAGCAAGGTGTAGCGTTAAGTTCGCGGAATAATTTATTAAGTGTTGGTGAGTGTCGACAAGCGCAGCAATTTGCGAGGGTGCTGCAGTCCTCGTTGTCGTGTGCGGATATAACAGAAGAGCTAAAAAATCTGGATATTGATGTTGAGTATGTTACGGAGCATGAGGGTAGGTGTTTGGCGGCTGTCAAGGTTGGTTCGGTGCGGTTGATTGACAATAAAGAGATAGTATTTTAGTTTTTACCCTGCTTTTCTCTGTGAAAACAGCCAGATAGGACATGTGCAGTTGGCTTCTGTTCTTTTTTGACGCTATACTAGTCGAGCTAACGGTCTGTCTACTATAAGGAGATAATACGATGACAGGGAATACTTTACGTTTACGTCCGGTGAAACTTGGTTTTGCATTTGGTTTGATTTGGGGGCTCGGTTGGTTTCTCGTCGGGCTTGCGGGGTGGCTTTTTGGTTATGGTATGCTCATGATCCATGTGATGAGCTCTATTTACCTCGGTTATGCACCTACATTAATAGGTTCTATTGTCGGTGGTGTTCTAGGCTTTGTTGACGCCTTTATTTTTGCTTGGTTAGTTGCGTTAGTTTACAACTGTTGTTGTGGAGTATGCAGTAACAAATCAGCTTCTGAATAGTTTTTCAGAAAAATGTTAATTTAAATAACTCAAGGAGAGTGTCGTGCCATTTCGGGTTCTACGTGAATTTATTAAGTTGGAATCTAGTGCGGGAGCAGTGCTGTTTGCAACGGCAGTACTCGCTATCATTCTCGATAACTCTCCTTTGAGTCATTATTATCAAGCGTTATTTCAAATGCCTGTATCCATTCAGTTTGGTCCACTTGCGTTGGCTAAACCGTTCTTGTTGTGGATTAACGATGGTTTTATGGCGATCTTTTTCTTGTTGGTTGGTCTTGAAATTAAACGTGAAATGTTTGAAGGCGAGTTAAATAGTTTTACGAAGGCTATTTTGCCGGCTCTTGCTGCCATTGGTGGTATGGCAGTGCCTGCTCTAATCTATGTGTATTTTAATTGGGGCGATAAAGTTGCCTTGCAGGGCTGGGCGATTCCTACAGCAACAGACATTGCTTTTTCTTTAGGTGTGTTGGCGGTGCTCGGTTCTCGAGTGTCACCTGGGTTAAAAATATTTTTAACAGCGCTGGCTATTTTCGATGATATTGGTGCGATTGTTGTTATTGCTGTATTTTATACGCAGAATATTTCTATGCTGCTATTATTTGTTGCGCTAGGTTTGTTGCTCGTTCTTCTCATATTTAATCGACTTAATATAACGAATATTGCGGCGTATATGCTAGTGGGTGTTGTTTTGTGGGTGTGCACGCTGAAATCGGGTGTACATGCTACCTTGGCAGGTATTCTAATTGCATTCGCTATTCCCCTTAAGGACCAAAAAAACCCGGGAAAATCTCCCTTGCGTGAGCTTGAGCACAAGCTCCATCCGTGGGTAGCATTTGGTATTTTGCCATTATTTGCGTTTGCTAATGCGGGTGTCTCCTTTAAAGGTATGTCAGTTCAAAGTTTATTAGGGCCTATTCCTTTGGGTATTGCGCTGGGATTATTCCTTGGAAAACAAATAGGTATCTGCTTTGCGACCTTTTTTGGTGTGAAGTCGGGGGTTGCAAGAATGCCAAAGGGGTCTTCACCTACGGGCGTTTATGGTGTAAGTTTGATCGCTGGTATTGGTTTTACTATGAGTTTGTTCATTGGTAGCCTAGCATTCGGCGGCGCAGGCGGGGCCTATGCAGCACAGGTGCGGTTAGGTGTGATAGCGGGTTCTGCCCTTTCAGGTGTGTTCGGTTATCTTGCTCTATTGATGGCTCAAAGTCGACCAATGCTAAGTTCAAAATCAAGGCTGCAAAGCAGCGTTGAGTAGAGTGACTTTTAGCATGTGGGTGAGGTATGAAGCAGAGTATTGGTGTTGTTTTTCTAGTTCTTTTTGTTAGTATTTTTTCAGGGTGTGTTGCACAATCGCGTCAGAGGGTTTCTTATACGAAAGCGATGAATAATGCGATTGCGCATTATAGTGTATCAGCAAGAAAAGCGTTGGCTCCTGATTTTGCGAAAGCGCATATCGCTTATCCCCCGAAAAAACTCGCCTTTCTCGTGTTTAAGCGCAGTAAAAAATTTGAAGTCTATGCGAAAGATAGAGGTGCGTGGGCCTATATTAAAACGTATCCTGTATTAGCAGCAAGTGGTCATGTGGGTCCAAAATTACGTGAAGGTGACCGACAGGTTCCAGAGGGTATTTATCGTATTGTTGGTTTAAACCCAAGAAGTCGGTTTGATCTATCGCTGCATGTTAATTATCCCAATGCGTTTGATACAGCGGAAGCACAATTAGATGCTAGAAAAAATTTAGGCAATAATATCTTTATTCATGGTGACCAGCGTTCGATTGGTTGCATTGCACTAGGTAATAAAGTCATACAACAATTATTTCCATTAGTCGCTGCTGTCGGTGACAAAAGTGTAGAAGTTATTATTGCGCCAAATGACTTAAGAAGCCACAAAGCAACGTTAACGCGCTGGGATCCGCAGTGGACCCCACAGTTATATCAGCGCATTGCAGTTGCACTGCAGGTGTTTCCGAAAGCTATGGGTTAGGGCGTCTGTCGTACTTAATTGTAATTGGAGCTTGTGGTTTCGGCGTGGCTGGAGATACTTTGATGAGAATGGTTAAGAGTGAAAGCGTAGGCAGCCCTTCTGATCTGCCTACGTTTTCTGAATGGGAGACAGCATCCCCAAATTAATGTAGATGCTGGTCTGGATACTGGGGTATTTAAGCTTTAGCGCAGTTCTTGGGCGCCGAGAGTACAGTTTCGCCTGGTTCTGCAATATCTTTTTCCCCCAAAGAATAAGATTCTGAGGCGCCAGTTGCACAAGTCATCTCCAGTTTGATGAGTCGATTGTCTCCCTTAGTCCAATAGATAGTATATGAAATAAAGTGAGCATTTTAACACCAGGTGCCTATGGTGTATCAACCTTGAAGATCCTATTTTTTCAGTAGTATACTTTTCTCAATAGGTATACAACATACAAAATCCGGTTCTCTGTAAAGACTGGATTTATGGATATCTGGTTCTCGTGGAGAACCGGATTTTGAAATATCCGGCTCTTTTGGATAGCCAGATTAATAGAAAACCAGGTTGCCATTTCACCCCGAAAATTTTTTCTGTTTTTACAGCACTTAGGAGGGGTGCCAATATTTTTGATCGGAGTTGGTAGAGGGTTTTATGTAAAATGTGCTTTTAGCAAGCTTGATTTTCTAAACCGCTCACTGGCGTGCGTGGTTCTGGTATAGGCCGATTCAATCGTCGCTTGCAACTTTAGAATAAAAAGTACTTAGCTCACTTATCTCTAAAGTGATTTGTAGTTGCAGCTGAGATAAAGAGGTGGCGAAATTTTTACTAAGAATATTCATACATTCTTTTTCTAATTGCTGTATTTGCATTTCTGTTCTACCGGGCAATAATTTGAGAGTAGTATGCACAAATCCGCGCTCTGGTTTGTTATCCCCCACCATAAATGTATTGCACTCATAAGCTCTACTTTTACAGCTGTTGATATTTGCAGATAACATTTTTTCTAACAACTGATGTATCTGCATCAGCAGTTTGGGGAGGCTGTCTTTTTCAATAATATTGCTGCTGTATTCAATGGTAATTTGTGGCATGTGAGCACCTCTAGCATTATATTTTTATAGCAGACACTATGATACCAGCAGGGCTATTGTATTTGAAGGTACTAATTCACTTTGATTTGGTCTAAAATAATAAGTCATATTTCTTATTTTCAAAATGAACGAGGTGTTGTTGATGAGTTCCGAAATGCCCAAAACCATATATCTAAAAGACTACCAGCCTTCAAATTTTCTAATTGAAAAGGTTTTTTTGCATTTTGATCTGCACGGTGATCATACGACAGTAAAAAGCATTTTAACTGTTAAACGTAACCCCGTGGCGAAAGAGCAACAGGCGGCTTTAGTTTTAGATGGTGAGGACATGCAGTTGCAGTCGATTAGTCTTGATGGTGTTGTGCTTGAAGAAAAGCAATATAAAGTGAATAAAAACTCATTAACTATCCATGATGTGCCTGAGAGTTTTACATTAGAAACAACTGTGTTGATTAAGCCGCAGGATAATACACAGCTTAGTGGTTTGTATGTCTCAGGTGGGAATTTTTGTACGCAATGTGAATCGCAAGGGTTTCGTCGAATTACGTACTATTTAGATAGGCCGGATGTGTTGGCGCGTTTTAATACGACGATTACAGCAGATAAATCACAATATCCTTACATGTTATCCAATGGTAATTTAATTGAAGAGCGTGATCTGGGTAATAACCGGCATTGGGTGCACTGGGAAGACCCATCACTGAAACCCTGTTATTTATTTGCGTTGGTGGCAGGTGATTTTGATTTAATTGAAGATACGTTTATCACGATGTCAAACCGGGAGGTTGCGTTAAAACTTTATCTTGAAAGGGGTTTTAAAGAGCAGGGCGACTTTGCGATGTTGGCTTTACAGCATAGCATGCAATGGGATGAGGAAAAATTTGGCCGTGAGTATGATCTTGATATCTACATGACGGTAGCTGTTAGTGATTTTAATATGGGGGCGATGGAGAATAAGGGTCTTAATATTTTCAACACGAAATATATTTTAGCAAGCCCAGAAACAGCGACAGATACAGACTATGTGAATATTGAAGATGTGGTGGGTCATGAATATTTTCATAACTGGACCGGGAATCGTGTGACGTGTCGTGATTGGTTTCAACTTACGTTAAAGGAAGGTTTGACAGTATTGCGTGACCAGTTGTTTACTGAGGATATAACGTCTGCAGCTGTTGCACGACTAGATACTGCTAATTATGTGAGAAGCCAACAATTTGTTGAGGATGCGGGGCCGATGGCGCATCCAATTCGGCCTGAGTCTTTTATGGAAATTAATAATTTTTATACTAAAACCGTGTATCAAAAAGGCGCTGAAGTGTTGCGTATGGTGCGTACATTACTGAGCCCTGAAGGCTTTCGTAAAGGGATGGATTTATATTTTCATCGTCATGATGGGCAGGCGGTGACAACGGAGGATTTCATTAAAGCGATGGAAGATGCATCGGGTGTTGACCTGTCGCAATTTCAACGATGGTATTGTCAAGCTGGTACGCCGGCATTACAGATTGATGGCCAATTTGATGAAAATGAAAATACGTTCACGTTAACAGTAAAGCAATCATGCCCTGCAACTCCTGGGCAGAAAGACAAAGAGCCCTTTTATTTGCCGCTGTCAGTAGGGTTAATTGGTTCAGCATGCAAAGATATGGCCACTCAATTAAAAGGGGAGTCAACAGCTAAAGATCAGACCCGTGTTTTAGTGATTAGTAAACCCGAAGAACAGTTTACTTTTATTAATGTCGCTGAAAAACCAGTCCCTTCTTTACTGCGTTGCTTTTCTGCTCCAGTAAAAGTGCATTACCCTTATTCGAATGAAGAGTTAGCTTGGTTATTGCGCTGCGACAGTGATCCTTTTGCGCGTTGGGATGCGGGGCAAAATTTATGTGTGCGTGTGATCCAAGCAATGGTGAAAGATCATAATGAAAACAGAGCATTTGAAATAGACCCTGTATTGTTAGAGGCATTTCAATATGTACTAACTGATCGCCATGATGATTGGTATTTTATGAGTCGTTTATTGGTTCTTCCGAGCGTGAGTTATATTCTATCTAATATGATGGGCTCTGATGTGGCTGTAATTCATGAAGCGCGTGAATTTATAAAGCGCGAGTTGGCAAATACATTAGATAAGGAGTTTAGTGCTCTTTATAACGAGCATCACGATGAGGCGTATGAATATTCAGTAGCCGAAATGGGCAAGCGTGCGGTGAAAAATAATTGCTTAGCCTACATGAGCTATAACGATAAGCACCATGACCTTGCGTTTGAGCAATATCAAAAAGCAACGAATATGACCGATGCAGTGGGCGCTTTATCGGCGTTGAATCATCATGAATGCCAACAGCGCCATGATGCCTTGCAGCATTTTTATGATAAGTGGCAACATGAGCCTTTGGTTGTTAATAAATGGCTGGGCTTGCACTCCGCTTCAATTTTGCCAGATACTTTGGGTAGGGTGAAAGAGCTGATGTCACACCCGGGCTTTAGCATCCGTAACCCAAATAATGTGTATGCGCTGGTTTGTGGTTTTGGTGCAAATACGCCGATATTTCACAATGGCAGTGGTGAAGGTTACCAATTTTTAGCAGATCAGGTGCTAGCTATTGATGGTGGCAACTCGCAAGTAGCTGCGCGCGTGATACAGCCTCTGATCAGTCATGAGTTGGTGGATCAGCGGCGGGCTGGGCAGATGCGCTCTCAATTACAGCGTATTTCTGAGGCAAAGCCACTGTCAAAAGATGTTTTTGAGGTGGTCATAAAGAGCTTAAAATGACCAATTTTTGGTTCTCGAGATATTTGTTAACCTTTTTGGTTATTACAGGGTGACAATTTTGATGTGGAGTGATCTACTCAAGTTTTTTAAGGGAAAACTATGGTAATATTGGGTTTGGTTTATGAGTGTTGAAGCTAAAGGTGTTCAGGGTGGTGTTACCTCTGACTGTTTATGCTTCAGTATTTTGTGAAGGACTCATATTGAGCATGGTATAATAAGCTATGATACAGTTACCAAACAACTTTGCAGCAAGAGTATTGCTGGTTGAAGACAATAAACTCAATCAGAAAGTGGCGTCTATTTTATTGCGCGATTTAGGTTGTGATGTTGATGTTGTGTCCTCTGGGGTAGATGCTATTTCCTCGCTAAAAAATCATACCTACGATATTGTTTTTATGGATGTTGGTTTGCCTGACATTGATGGATTGTCTGTGACGAATCAGGTAAGAGAAGAGTTCGACAAATTAGAATTACCGGTTGTTGCTCTCACAGCACATTCGATGGATGAAAAGAAGTTAGAGAGCCTGCGAGTAGCAATGAATGATGTGCTTATAAAACCCGTCTCGATCGAATCTCTTAAAGCGATGTTAAAGAAATGGGTTGTGGAAAAGGAATCTTCTTGTTGTAAGCATTAGATTTCACAAATAATATCATTCACATCCAATAACGATCTGTCACTAAGATAGCGTGTACCTTTGCCTGGTGGTGGGAAGTCTGCTAGAACCACATCTCCTTTTATAGCAGCAGTCATCTTGCCTGATTCGCCTTTGAGAAGGGCATCAACGGCTTTTGCACCCATGATAGAAGCAAGTTTGCGGTCGGTGACTGTGGGGGTGCCGCCACGTTGGGTGTGGCCTAAGATACAGACACGATAATCTAAACCGCTTAGTTTTTTGATATCATCTGCGAGTTGAACAGTATAGCCAGGTTGGTTAGCTTCTGCGGCGACGATAATGGAAGCCATTTTTTGTCTGCGACGTTTTTCAATGAGCTCGACCAATTGAGGTGTTTCTATCGGAAATTCAGGGGTGAGAATAATTTCGGCACCACCAGCAATACCGACATCTAATGCTAAAAATCCAGAAGCTCTTCCCATAACTTCAATAATAAAATTATGTTCTAAACTTAGGGCGGTGTCGCGAATTTTATCAATAGCGCTTAAGGCTGTATTTCTTGCAGTATCAAATCCGATGCAATACTCGGTGCCGGCAATATCATTATCAATAGTGCAGGGTATACCGATAACAGGTGGCCCACCTTCCTGTGTAAGGCTCGAGGCCCCTGCAAAGCTACCATCACCGCCTAAAACAACCATGCCTGAGATATCATTATTATTTAAAAACGCACGTACTTTATCGCGTACGGATTTTTCTTTAAATTCAAGGCAACGCCCGGTTTTTAAAATAGTGCCCCCTCGTTGAATGCAATTACCAACCATCTTATTGGTGAGAGGCATGATGTTGTCGTTAATTAAACCGCAATAACCCGTTTCAGAGCCAAATACGTCTAAGCCATAATTATGAGCTGTGCGAACAACAGCACGAATAGCTGCATTCATGCCGGGTGCATCGCCACCAGAGGTTAGTACGAGAATTTTTTTTGTATCACTCATCGCATGATTCCATTAGGTTTAAGCAGCTAATGATATCTTCAGCATTAGGGGCAATATGATCTGTCGTCCATGCATTTAGATTGCTATCTTTGGGTGCATAGCCATAGCTTACACTAATTGATAGCATGTTGGCAGCATTGGCAGCTTGTACATCGCCTTCAGTGTCGCCAACATAGGCCACGTTGCTGGGTTCATGATGTATGCTTTCACAGGCTTTCAGTAGTGGAAGGGGGTGTGGTTTTCTGTGTGGGTAAGTGTCGCCACAAATTAAGCATTGTGAGGGTTGCAACTCATTAAACTCACTGACTAAAGGTTCTGCAAGCCAGGCTGGTTTATTCGTTACTATACCCCAGGGTAATTGCTTATTATTAAGAGTATTAAGCAATGTATTAACGCCATCAAACAGCTGGCTTTCTTGGCTAAGTTGTTCGCGGTAATTCTGTAAAAAAGCATCGCGAATGGATGTGAAGCTTGGGTCTTTATGAGTAATGTCAAAAGCGAACTGAATCATACTCGCGGTACCCGCATGAATTGAATAGCGAAACTCTTCGTAATTAACAGTGTGATGGTTGTATTGTTTAAGCGTTTTATTCATGGCGCTTGCTAAGTCTGGGCCCGTATCAATTAAGGTGCCATCTAAATCGAATAAAACAGCGGTAATATTGCGAGGCGGCTTCATATGGATTCTTTAGGTTTAGTGAAACACATTAAATAGTTGA
>JAJFJO010000242.1 GCA_021774015.1 Gammaproteobacteria bacterium | reverse complement strand
CAATTAATTCATTTAAGGAGATGGTTTTAGATTTATTAAAAACCTATGTGGGCAACTCTAAAGCAACAGTTATAATAAATACAATTCCACTGAGCTACTTGAATTTATCTCAAAAAATAGGATTTAAAGATAAAGCAAAGTTGGTGCAAATGTGGAATAATCTAAATAATTATTTATTGCAGCTTAGTTTGGATCTGACGCAGGTCATTTGTGTCGATATAATTACCTTAATGCAATTAACTGACGACCCTGAAATTGGAGATAAACGATTATCCTATTATGCAAAAATGAGCTTCAATAACAGTTTGTTAACTCAAATTGCTTATGAAGTAACGGCGATATCTTCCGCACTATTAGGTAAAGCTAAAAAAGTGTTAGCTTTAGATCTTGATAATACTCTATGGGGGGGCGTTATTGGAGATGATGGTTTGAATGGTGTAGAGTTAGGGTATGGTCCGGAAGGTGAGGCATATGTCGATTTTCAAAAATATATAAAACAGCTTTCAAGTCAAGGGGTACTATTAGCACTGAATAGCAAAAATGATAATGATAATGTTGAAGAGATGTTTTTAAAGCATGAAAACATGCAGCTCACTAAAAATGATATTTTAGTCTCATGTGTTAACTGGCAACCAAAATCAGATAATATGCAGCAGATAGCAAAAGCACTTAATGTTGGGGAGGATAGTTTAGTTCTGGTTGATGATAATAAGGTGGAGTGTGATTTAGTTGGCAGCTTGCTTCCAGCTGTTGAGGTTGTACACGTGAATGAACCCCCATTTAATTCAATTGAGGAACTAGCACGTTGTCGATTTTGGAATATTATTTCTGTTACAAAGCAAGATCAAGTGCGAGTTCAAAGTTATAAGTCTGATGCGGAGAGAAAAAGTTTTTTGAATGCCCATAAATCAGTGGAGGAGTATTTAGAAAAATTAAATGTTGAAGTGGATTTATTTGTTCCAGATGAGTTTTCTATTCCTAGAGTTTCACAGTTAGTGATGCGAACTAATCAATTTAACATGACAGCACGGCGTTATGCTCAGAAAGAAATCGAAGATTTTATTAAAAATGATAGCTGGTTGGTATTGGCAATTAAATCTAGAGATAAATTTGGCGATAATGGTATTGTAGGAGCAATTTTTATAGAGTATCAATGCATCAATCATGAAAAAATATTTTTTATCAGAAATTTTATTTTAAGCTGCAGGGTATTTTCTCGCCGCATTGAGGTTAGATCTTTAGAAGGTATAAAAAATTTCGCAAAATCAATTGGGGTCAATAAAATAATAGGTGAATATATTGAGACAAAAAAAAATAAAAAAGTGAAAAAATATTTTGTTGATAATGGATTTTCAGAGTTTCAAGAGAAAAATGGTATTTATGCTACCCTGTATGACTGCCCCCCGCTTTCCGACAAAAAATCTGGTAAAAAAATACAATTTTTAAACCATTTATGGAGTGAATTCTGCAAAGTAGAAATAGATGAAGCAATGTAGTTTGGTTAGCTTTCTGAGTGATCTGCAATGTTTGAAATGTCACGCATCACATGCAACACATCCATTAGTCCAATAAAGTGGTAGCTGAGCTTGTAGAATAATTCTGGGTCGGGTATACGAGACAGTTCTTCGTTTGCGATTAATCCATAAGCATTTCTTCCTATGCCGACAAAGTAATCTAAACTAACATTTTTTTGTAGTGCGCATTCAGGAAACAAGCCGGATAAAAGTAAGCATTGATCACCGACATCGCGCAATTTAGAACCTAAAACACGGCCTGATTCATCAAGAGCATTAAGGAAGTCCATGGCAATGACAGAGGAGGCTAGTTTTTCGTTAGTGGTGAATAAATCAAGCGTCAGCACTAGATAACATTCCAAGCTTTCTTCAAAATGATACCCTGCACTTTTTTGTGCTTCTACGACCAGATCATACCATCCGGCGGATTTATTAGACTCTATGTGAAACATAATAATGCCCTTCTACTACAATTACAGGTTAATTATAGTAGAAGGGCATTTAAATTTTTAAAATTCAATGATTTACGTTGTTGTGCGATAACACTCCAGTGCTTTTTCTTGATCCCCTAATGCTTCATACGTAAGGCCAAGGGCATGAAGGGTGTCATCTTGTGGTTTTATCTTCATGCTTTCTTCAAGATAATCTTTTGCTTTGCCAAAAAATTTCTCCTTTAAAGAAAGTAGTCCAACACATTTAAGGAGTGCAGGTTCTTTAGGGTGCTTTTTCAGCCAGCTTTCGGCAACAACCAATTGTTTGGCTGAATTGTTGTTGGCTAAATCAGCATAGCTCTCTACAAGACCCTCATGCCACTGCTTCTTGATGGCACTTTCAATCAAAGGTATCAGCTGTTGTGTTTCGCCAGTGGATTTTATTTTTTTTGCATAGCTATGCAGTATGTCTGGGTGATTGCGCCAGTTTTTAGGGAGTGATTGCCATACGTATTCGATTGATTCACGATCATTTTTTGATGCGGTAAGTCGGTGCTGATATACCTGCTTTTCTAAAGTATCTAATCGAGCTTTAGATAGGACTTTATTTTTTTTCAGGCTGGGCAATAATGTTTGTAGGTTTTCCCAGTCACCTAATTCCTTATAAACAATATACAGGAGCTTTAGTAGGTAGCTGTGATTGCGGTCTAGTTGGTTAAGGTGCTTAAGTGTTGCTAATGCTTGCTCCCATTGCTTCCCATTAATTTGCAATTCCGCTTGTGTTAAACCTACAGCGAGCTCTGAGCCTTTAGTTGAGTGGTGGGCTTGTCGCAAATAATCATCGCGACGTTCATATTCATTTTGAGCCTGTGCTGCACGTGCTGCAGCCAGGTAATTAATTAATGGTGTGCTTGCATTTGGAGCGGACTTTATTAGGTTATCTTCAGCTTTTTTCCATTTACCTTCTGCAAGCGCGCATAGGCCGATATTAGTTAACCGCCGTGCTTTGTCTTGCTTGCGTGAGTCACCCCACTTTTGGAAGCGGCTACCTAGTAATCGGGTGTGGCCCAATAGGCGTAGTATAAAATATAAAGCAAAGAAAAATAGGATAACAGCCGTGATAGCAATCCAAATGCTGGTTTCTAGAGTCCAGTTATTGTAGGCAATAAGAACATACCCGGAATCTTGGTGAACTAAAAAGCCTAATCCAATAGCGATGAATAAAACAATAAAAATCCAAACTAAGCGTTTCATACCGCAACCCCCTGAGCAGGATTATTTTGATTGGTGTTAACTTGAGAGGAAGGCTTTTTTTGAATATTGTGCGTTGGTGTTTCTTTAGTGTTCGGTTTGGATGATGATTTTTTTGTTTTGGCTGATGGTGATAAAGAAAATGCGTGTGCCATGCTCGCATTAACTGCACTTAAAGAATCTGAAATATTTGGGAGCGTTGGTTTGATATCAATTTTAGATATCGCGTCAACTTGTTGTATGATTGTATTGATATCACTTTTTTCGCTAAAATAGGTTGCCAGCCAGTTTTTAGCAACAGTTAAGCTTTCTTTATAGAGTATAGGGTTTTGATGGAGCACTGCCCACTCTGCTTGTGATAGTTTCGATTGAATATTTCCCTTCATTAGTGTGAGTTCGGCGGGCGATAATAGTGCAACAACGGGACGCCGATTGTCTCGTATGATCACTAAATCTTTTAGCCCACTGAGTTCGTTTAATATTTTTTTATACCACGGTAGGTTTTTTTGCATGTTAGCTTGTTTTTTTGCACTATCTGTCATTTGAAAGTTTTTGGGTTGGCTTGATATGCTTTGAATTGTTTTTGATATAGAGTCGAGCTTGATAATAATATTGCTAACATCAACGATAGGTGTATTTTTTAGGTTGTTAATATCGCGGGATAGACTGTGTTTTAGCATAAACAGGCTAGGGTCATTGAGGGTTTTTAAGCGTTGTTGGGCCATGGTTAGTAGACGCTTTGATGTTTGTGCATCGTGACCAATCGATAAGTGTAGGTTGGCTAAGTGAACGAGATAAGAAGTTTGGCTTAATGCGCGTTCTTTTTCTTGATTGTAACTCGACTTAATAACCTGTTCGACAGCACCTTGAATCATTAGAATTTGTTTTTGTTGATTTTCAATTTGAGACTGTAGTGCCCGTTGATTAGCGCTTAATTGAGATCGATTATCCCCAATGTTTTTTTGCAATCGTGTTGATGATGCCCTCACACTGCTTGCGATGTCTTTAGAGGTATGCCAGAACCAAAAGGCTAGCAAGCCAGCTAAAATGGCGATAACAAAAGCAACCGCAGATAATAGATAGGCACGATTGGCGACTTTGGAAGACTGTGTGATCGGGTTAACAGGAGGTTTTGTGCTTTTGGGTGTGTTCATGAGTAAGTCCTTTGTTTATCTTATTGTATTCTCAATACCTTGTAGGCGCAAAGATTCTTTATGGATAGCGTTAAAGATATCTTCAACTAAGGTTCGTTTTATCCCTAGCTTCCCAGCCATGGTTACTTTTACTTCTAATAAAGCTTGCCACCGCTGGGCATCAAGCAAGGGCAGGCTGTGTTTTATTTTATAGTGAGCCACCTTGAGGGCTGTTTGGAATCGCTCGGCGAGTATTAGGCAAATAGCACTGTCTAAGTTATAGAGGCTATTGCGCAGTGCTGATAAATCTTCTTCTGTTATTTTTTGCTGAGCTTGTTCGGGTGTTAGCTGCTCGATATAGGTTAGCGCATATTCTAGAATACACTGAAACAGTTGTTGCAAAAAATCACGGTTTAGATTTCTATCATGAGCAAGCTGCATTATTTTTTCGATATCAACTTTACGCTCTTCAGAATACTCTGGCTTTATATGCTCTTGTTTTTTTATGGCAGCAAGTTTGGCGATAGTGTGACAGCGCTCTGCTAGTAAAAACATAAGTGATGTATCGAGATAATCAATGGATTGTCGGTAGTCATCAAGTTCACTAGTGGGCAGCATAATTACGTATCCTTGTTGTCAAGCATTCAACAATAGCATCGTTAGTTGCATTTTCAGCTGTGATAATTTTAACAGCGTGCTTGGTTGTGTTCTCTGAGGTGGTCTTATCCAACCCCATCTTAATAGCTGCGGCGTTCATGCGATCACTGATCACAAGCAACGGCTTGTTTAGTATGTCAGATTTATTGGTGGCACCCAAAAGAGTCACTAAGTTTGTTAGGCTTTCAACACTAGTGCTTACAATAACATCGACATCATCCAATGGTAGTTGCAGGATGGTGTTTTTATCAATATTGGGCAAGCAGCGTTTGTAGCAAGTAATGTTGTGAACCGTTGCGCCGTTTTTTGTTAAGACATCAGCTAGCAAAGGGCGCGGATGCTCACCACCAATAATAAACACATTTTTATGTGCGTCATTTTTAAAAATATCGAGCTCAAGCACCCCTTCGCTATTGTATGACTGAGGGGTAAAATTAACCTGGATATTATGATTTGATAAAGCCTTTGCGGTGCTGGGGCCAATGGCTATTGTGGTGATGCTATGGGGTAATGTTAATGCTTGGCTATGCAAGACAGCATTAACGCTTAAGTAGATAACAATATCGCCGTCTTGAATGTTTTTTGAAACAGATTTTAGTGTGCTTTGATTAATAGCCACTATATCAATAGTTGGTAACAAAACTGTTGTGCCTCCAAGCGCCATAATTTTATCACACAAAGAGTTGGCTTGATGTGTAGGCCTTGTTACTAATACTGTGATGCCGCCCAAGCTTTTATCCATTGCGGTGCTCTAAGTATCTGCGCGCGCCTTGTGCTATTAACATCTCTCCAAGTTGCTCACCGAGTGTTTGTGCTTGATTGCTTTGCCCAATA
>JAJFJO010000241.1 GCA_021774015.1 Gammaproteobacteria bacterium | reverse complement strand
ATTAGATGGTTATCGCAATCTAAGTAATGTATTGACACCTGCAAGAGTAAGCATTAATGATTAAGGCGTCGCCATTACCCCCGGCGCAACCACTTACACCACTATCGCCACAGTGACTGCCACCATCAATGGAGCAGCAAGTATCTTCACCGTGTCCCAGCCCCTGTGGGACGGCAACTATCGCTTTTACCAGGCCAAAGAGCCTATAGAGACAAGCGGTGGTAAGGCTGAGCTATTTTCCCCTCCAAGAGCACCTCAACGTGACGTTCACCCTCACTCTTTAACATTAGACGCATCTGATCGATACCGACCAGATTACAAGGGTAGCTTTGGTGCCAGTGCTCAAGTTGCCGCCCGTCAAACCGAATCTGTTCATGTTGACCCTCGATTTAAGCATGAACTGAGTCACTTCGTCGCCTTTAGCCAAGGTTCAGACCGTATTGCACGACCACGCACAGCTGAAGATACTGCCCTCCAACAACAAGTACTGAATGAGGCCGGGCTGACTAATGCACAAGCGACTCGTCGCACCATGGCTGTCGCACCCGCTGCACATAACTCAATGCGTATGGCAACTGTCGAGCGCCCCATTGCCGTATTACTATCTCAAGGTGATGAAGTTATTTATGCCTGTAATGCAACTTTATTAAGAGGTGATGATGGCAACATTACTCACGTCGAAGAGAAAGAAACTAGCACCATCGGCAACGGTAGTAATTGTACAATCACAATTGAATTAAACGCTCTAAACTACCAACCACCGTTACATGCACTACAAGAATTAATGCAAGACATCATTACCGGTATATTTGCGCAAGCTAAGGCAGAACCCGCAGTTGAAGCGACAGAAGGGTATTTTTCTGAAGCGGGTGCTGGGGCAGCAAGCGAAGAAAATATTGGAAATGCTACAGCGGCAGCTGCCGGTGCACATAACAAAACCCCAAACAGCCTAGCACTACTGGGAGCTGGTTTTTTTAGATCCCAAGTAGATGACGAAGTTGCGCGAGCGTTATTTCTCGAGGGTGATGACGACGGCGAAGCAGAAACTGCAGCTGCAGCTGGGCCTGCCTCTACCCTCTAACCCTGAGCTAACTTCATATTAATCAAAGGGTCAGCTGTATTCAGCACCATAAAGCCATTTTTTGCCTTAAGATACGCTGCGCGTGCCATCTTCTGTTTGCCTTGCGCACTATAAATATCACCCTTCACGCTGCTAATTAACGGCGCAAAGTTTTTATCATTAACCACTGCTAGCATCTTCATTGCTTTTTCAGGTTGCTTTTGCGCCAACAACACTCGTGCTGCGCGTAAGCGCGCCATCTGTTGGTACGACTTTATTTTGCTATTTTTCACTACCCATTGTAGGTGCATCAATGCACCATTTAAATTGTTCACCCCCACCATTTCTTTTGCTAATAAAAAGTTAGCCAAACTAGCATAGGGTGATTTTGGATATTGCGCTGTCAACTGATCTGCATACGTCTTCACCGCATTTGCATTTTTTTGCTCGCTGGCAAGCCCCATCGATTGGTAAATAGCAGAAGCTTGTTCCGCTCTTTGCAATTCATGCTGGTTATAATAGCGCCAGCCAAAACCAATTAATAAACCCACTACAACAGCGATAGCAATAAACTTCCCGTAGTCATTCCACCACTTTTTAATCATATCTACTTGTTCTTGGTCAGTATATTCAGGCATCGATTAACACTCCATAATTTTAATTGACTAATACACTTCTGCCATACCAGCATTAGCAGCTTCACGTAATAATGTCACTAGCGGTTGATACGCCAGAACTTGCTGCGGCTGCTCAACTCGTAAACTCTTTAAGGACACAACACTTTTTTCAATTTCATCGTCACCAATAATAATTGCAAATTGTGCACCACTACGGTCAGCGCGCTTAAATTGGCTTTTAAAGCTGCCGCCCGTTAAATTCATTTCAACTTTCAAACCTGCAATATCCTGCCGCAACTGCTCTGCGATTGTTAAACCCGCTTGCGTTGCCGCATCACCAAACACAATAATAAATACATCTGGTTTATATTGGCGCTTTGCTTTAGCTTGCAATAATAATACCGCACGCTCCAAGCCCAACGCAAAACCCACTGCCGGAGTGGGTTTACCGCCCAGCTCTTCAACCAACGTATTATAACGGCCACCCGCACATACGGCACCTTGTGAGCCTAACGCATCTGTCACCCACTCATACACTGTAAAACCATAGTAATCTAAACCGCGCACCAACCGTGGGTTAATCACATATGGAACATGCAATGCTTCTAGCAGCTCACGCAAGCGATCAAAGTGTGCTTTAGCTTCGCCCTCCACATAATCAATCAATTTAGGCGATGCCTCTATTAATTCCTGCATATCTGGGTTTTTACTGTCTAAAATGCGCAATGGGTTACTATCTAAACGGCGCCGACTATCCTCATCCAACTCATTAACATGTTCACGAAAATAATTGATCAATACTTCGCGATATTGATCACGCGATTCTTTAGTGCCTAACGTATTTATCTCTAAACGAACAACATCACTTAACTCTAACTTTTGCCACAACCGATAAGCAAATAATATTTGCTCAACATCAACATCAGGACCATCCATACCAAACGCTTCTAAACCAAATTGATGAAACTGACGATAACGACCCTTTTGTGGTTTTTCATAACGAAACATCGGGCCTATGTAAAAAAGCCGCTGTGCTTTTTGGCGCAACATGTCATGCTCTATAGCCGCACGCACACAACCTGCCGTGCCTTCCGGGCGCAACGTAATGCTTTCGCCATTGCGATCATCAAACGTATACATTTCTTTTTCGACAATATCGGTGGCTTGTCCAATCGTTCGATTAAATAACAACGTTTGTTCTACGATGGGGTAACGAATTTCCTGATACGCATAAGCAGCTGCTAATTCACGACAAGCGCTTTCGATTTTTTGCCAGTAGGGTGAAGCGTCAGGCAGAACATCGTTCATTCCGCGGATGGCTTCAATACGAGAGCTCACCACATTATCTCCTTATAGGAACGATTGTGTACGTCGGTTTTAATGCTTGCTTAGCTGATCCTGTACGCATACGGTTTGTTTTTTCAGCCTGGCTGTTAGCTGCTTTAGCAGTAAACGTATCCGTATTAAGTGCGGATGTTGCTGCAACAACAATGCTAGGCTGCACAGTATTGTGAGCATTCAGGTCCGTGCTATTATCAGTTGCTAGGGGCATTTGCTGTTGGTTCGTTTGATTTTGTAACGTTAAGGCAGTGTTGCTATTATCAGTTTGCCCACGCCACCAAAAAACAACCATCATAATTAATACCACCGCAATCGTAACCGTGGCCCAGCGCAAAAACAGTTTGCGCTTGCTCATCGATTGCGTATATACCGGTAACGAAAAATTACCATTTGCTGCAGCCGCTGTCGCACGCTCTTCCAAACTAGGTTCCTGGGGCACATTCATCGCATCATAAGCAGCAAGAGTCTGATCTTCAGCCACTTTAACCGCCCGAGATATACTACGCAAATATCCTCTTACATAAATCGATGCTTTAACATGCTTATAATTATCTGCTTCCATATCTTTAATCGTCTGTACACTCAAGTGTGTTTTATTCGCAACATCACGATGAGTAAGGTGCAGCGTCTCACGAGCTTGCTTTAAGATAGCACCTGGCGTTGGCGCCTCTATGGGGGCGATGTTCATTGTATCTTGTTCCATCATAATGGTGCCTTATATATTGCCCTGTTAAATTCTGCCTCAAACTGTGCATTAGCCTAACAAAACTCATCGCTAACCTCAATCAGCGCGATGCATGACCTTGATTGGAATCTCAACGGGAATAGTGGTCACACTGCCTGTACGCAACCATCGGTCGTGCCGACCTGTGCGGTCTTTAAACTTTCCTGCCAACTGACCACACGCAGCTTCAATATCATCTCCACGAGTTTTGCGCACCCAAGTAGCCACCCCAGCTTTCATCAGGGTGTTTTGAAAGGCCGACACCCGCTCTGGTGCCGATGTCGTATAGCGTGTGCCTGGAAACGGGTTGAATGGAATAAGATTAACCTTGCAAGGCACACCCTTAAGAAGCTTCACTAACTGTCTCGCATGCTCAATCTTGTCATTGACGCCATCCAACATGACATACTCAAACGTCACTTGACGCTTAGGTTGCCCTGCAAAATACTCACGGCATGCCGGAATTAATTGCTCTAAAGGATATTTTTTGTTTAAAGGAACCAATTGATTGCGCAACTCATTGTTCGGCGCATGCAATGACACCGCCAGTGCCGTAGGTGTATCCTGTTTTAATTGTTGCATAGCTGGAATCAATCCTGAAGTGCTTAGCGTCACCCGGTATTTCGATAACCCATAAGCCAAATCACTCAGCATATAGTCTATTGCTGCTAACACGATATCATAGTTTAATAACGGCTCACCCATCCCCATAAAAACCACATTAGTGATCGCATGGTTTTTATCTAAACCTTCTGGAGCTAGTGTACGAACCGCACCCCACAGCTGACCAATAATTTCTGCTAACGTGAGATTGCGGTTAAAACCTTGCTTCCCTGTAGAGCAAAAGCTGCAATTGAGACCACAACCCACCTGCGAAGACACACATAACGTACCGCGATTTTTCTCAGGGATATACACCGTTTCAATTGCATTACCATCCTCCAAGCGAAACAACCATTTATACGTCCCGTCTTGCGAGGCACGCTCAAACGCGACCTCTAATGGTTTCACAATAGCAACCTCATGCAGCTTTTCACGAAAAGTTTTGCTGAGATTGCTCATTGCATCAAAATCAGTAACGCCGCGATGATGTATCCACTGAATCAGTTGCTGAGCTCGGTATTTAGGTTCGCCGAGCTCAACCACAAAGCGCTCCATAGCGGTTGCGCTTAGATTAAGAAGATTAATGGTCTCGTCAGTCTGCATTAGGCAGGCAGAATTTCATCTTCAGAAAAGAAGAAAGCCACTTCTTGCGCTGCTGTTTCAGGCGCATCAGAACCATGCACCGCATTCGCATCGATAGAATCAGCAAAATCTGCACGAATCGTGCCAGCCGCCGCTTCAGCAGGGTTGGTTGCACCCATCAAATCACGGTTTCTCATAATAGCATTGTCGCCTTCTAGAGCTTGAACCATCACAGGGCCTTGAGTCATAAACTTAACCAAGTCATTGAAAAAAGGACGTTCTTTGTGCACAGCATAAAAAGCCTCCGCTTGATCTTGTGTCAGATGCATGCGTTTAGCCGCTACAATTTTAAGGCCAGCTTTTTCAAAACGGCTGTAGATTTCACCCACAACGTTTTTAGCGACTGCGTCAGGTTTGATAATAGAAAGTGTTTGTTCGATAGCCATTGTGTAATATTCCTCTTGGTTTGTTCATAAAGTAGTCAATTCAAGTCGGCACATTATAGGGGTATCTGCGTGAATAATCTAGCACTCATCAAAAAACCCTCACAAGCTGGCCCAGCACTTGCCCTCGGCCTGAACCCAATATCACCGCCCTCATATCAGCAACCTATGATTACTCCATATTCCCTGCTATTCTAATCGCATGAATGCACTTGAAATTTTACCTTTTATCCTTTTTATCGTGGTGGTGGTCACCTCGATCGCTGAACGCATTAACGTGCCCTACCCGTTACTGCTCGTTGTTGCCGGCCTTGGCGTGGGTTTTATGCCTGGGATTCCAAACTGGCATCCACCAAGCGAAACCGTGCTCCCGCTGTTTTTACCGCCCATCCTGTTTGCTGCCGCTCGCACGATCGCGTGGCATGAAATCAAAACACATCTATCCACTATTGTCTTTCTCTCTATTGCATTGGTATTTATTACAACCGGAGCGATTGCTCTTATTTTAAATTGCGCGATTCCGATGATGACACTAGCGTCAGCAATGGTGCTAGGAGCAATTGTTTCACCTACGGATACCGTTGCTGCTGTTGCTATCATGTCAAAAATGAACGTGCGCCAAAATATCATTCGCACGATTGAGCTAGAAAGTTTATTTAACGATGCTACAGGTATTGTCTTGTTTAATGCCGCCGTCTTATTTGTATTTATGGGCAGCATTAATGCGGTTGATATCAGTTGGCGTACCGCTTTAGTCGGCGTTGGCGGTGTTGCAGTCGGTTTAATTTTTGCTTACTTTACCCGCTTAATCATCGAACAATTTTTATCAGAATCCAGCAATGAACTCCCCATTATCATGAGCTTAATTCTTGCTTATGTTGCCTATTTATTCGCAGATCGCATTGGCGTTTCTGGTGTGCTGGCGGTGGTGGCTGCGGGTTTATATCACCGACAAACTGAGCGCAAAATTCAGCCTGCAACGCGTTTATCCGAAACTGCGGTGTGGGATACCTTGATCTTTTTCTTAAATGGTATTGTCTTTATCGTCATCGGCATACAATTTCCTGAGTTCCTGAAAAAAGTCAGCATCATCCCAACCTCGCAGCTTATTTTATACTCAGTCATCACTATTGTTTCTCTATTACTATTACGCTTTATCTGGGTGACCATCGTCTACACCGTGCCGAGATTTTTCAAACGCAGTGAAAAAGACCTCGACACTACACTAGTGCCTTGGCGTAAAATAGTCATTTTATCTTGGTCTGGAATGCGCGGCCTGGTACCTCTTGCACTAGCTATCTCCATACCTGCAACCGTTGCAGGCAATCAAGCTTTTCCCAATCGAAACTTAATTGTATTTCTCACTATTGTGACTATTTTGTTTACCCTATTAGTCCAAGGCCTCACACTGCCTTTTTTAATTCGCAAGCTCGGTGCTGGTAAAGATGATAAAGAGGAGTTACGTCAGATTGTCACAATCTACCAACAACTTACCAAACGCGCGATTGATAATATGAATAAACTGGTGGGTGATGAGAGCAATTACTCTGAAGAGTCTAAAAAACTCGTACAAAATTACTATACGAATCGCTTACTAAACTTCTCTATACGATATGAAACCGAAGAAGGCTCTATACAAACAGGCCGAGAGGCCGAGCAATTACTTGGTATCATCTTGCAACATGAACGCGATCTGTTGATTAGGCTACGCAAGCGTGGCAGCATCAGCGAAGATATCTACATGGGTATTTTAAGCAAGCTTGATCGAGATGAAGTTGGTTTTGCGTCGTATCGGTAACACATAATACTTGCCACAATCAAAAATGTTCGCGAAATATGGTAAATATGGATTCTGCGAACAGAATTATAACTTTAACCTTCTTCAGAGAACAAGAAATGCTATGCTAAATCAACGACTAGATTCGCAAAACACTCTTATGGTAGGATAGGCGCTGTTTTGTCGCACTAACAATAGGAACCACAACTCATGAAGACACCCTCAGTCGCCAAGGTATTGATTGCCAGCTTATGTAGCGGTTTTTTGATCTCAAGCATTGCTATTGCTGATCAAAGTAATGGCATCAAACTCAATACCCAACCTGTTACCCCAACGCCGCAAGCGCTTGCTACTCACCCTATTGTCGTGCCCCCAGCGCCAAACATTAATGCCAAGGCCTATGTCTTAATGGATGTAAATTCAGGCAAAATCATTGCCCAAAAGAACATGGATCAGCGCCGTCC
>JAJFJO010000025.1 GCA_021774015.1 Gammaproteobacteria bacterium | reverse complement strand
ATCGCGACGTTGGGATATCGATGAGTGGTTACTGGACGCAAGTTAAAGATCAAAGCCAAACGTATCTACGGGGCATGATTAATAGTGATAACCTCGGTGCTTTCTTGCGAACACTGGATACAACAAATCGTTTGGATGGTGGTAAGGGCATTGTCACGTTTGCAACAAATTGGCCAGGTTCTCCGTTAAAAATGAAATTAGCCGGGCTCGATGGTGATGTTAAATTTAATGTGAGAGATGGTAGAATTGTTCACCTGGGCAAAAGCACCGAGACTGAATTGGGTTTGGGAAGACTATTGAATCTATTAAGCCTGCAGTCTTTGCCGCAACGTTTAACATTAAATTTTGATGACTTTACCAAAAAAGGTTTTAAATTTGATTCCTTTCAAGGTGACTTTCGATTAAATGATGGCGTTGCTAGCACACGTGGTGCTGTGATGCGTGGGCCTATTGCTCGTATTGCTCTCAAGGGAAATATCGGTTTTGCGAAGCAAACCTTTGACTTGTATATGCAGGTGAGTCCTAATGTCACGTCCAGTTTGCCACTGATTGCTGGCATTGCAGGTGGTCCTATTGCTGGCGCGGTGACGTGGGTAGCTAGCAAAATCTTTGGTCCGATTATTGCTAGGGCAGTAGGTTCGACTTATAAAATAACGGGCTCTTGGGATAAACCAAAGTTTGTTAAAATTAAGAAGCATGAAGATAGACGCTTTGTGCCAGTTGATGAGAAAAGGTGATTTGGAGAAAATAATAAATGAGTGACATGTTAACAACAGCGGATGAATTGTTATTGCGTCCCGCAGATTTAAATATTCAGCAGCTAGAGAGCGTTATCGGTAAAGCGATGGGTAAAGCCGTTGACGAAGCAGACCTTTATATTCAAAGTAGCCAAGAAGAAAGTTGGTATTTAGAAGATGGTATCGTAAAAGAAGGTGACTTTAGTATTGATCGAGGTTTTGGTTTACGAGTCATTAGTGGTGAAAAAACGGGTTTTGCCTATGCAGATCAGTTGGATTTAAAGGCGTTATCACAAGCAGCGCAATCGGCACGTAGTATTGTCTATTCAGGTGGTGAAGGAAGTATGCAAATCACCTCGCCCTCTAAGGCACCCCAATTATATACCGATGTAAATCCTTTGCAGACGTTAGAAGAGCCTGACAAGGTTGCTTTGTTGCAGGAAGTGGATGTGTATGCGCGCTCTTTGGATAAGCGTGTTAAACAAGTGATGGTGAGCTTATCGGGCGCTTATGATGTGGTGTGGATACTGAGTAGTTCTGGAACATTGAATGCTGATGTACGACCTATGGTGAGCTGCCGTGTTAGAGTGATCGTCGAACAAAATGGGCGTCGTGAAGAAGGTTCTGCTGGTGGGGGTGGTCGTGGTGGTTATCAATTATTTACGGTGAGTGATACTGCTAAGGGCTATGCAAAAAGAGCCGTTGATCAAGCTATTCGAAATTTAGATTCAGTGCCAGCACCTGCGGGTGAGATGCCTGTCGTGTTGGGTCCTGGTTGGCCGGGTGTGTTATTGCATGAAGCAATAGGGCATGGTTTAGAGGGTGATTTTAATCGCAAGGGCAGCTCAGCATTTAGTAATCGTATTGGTGAGTCGGTTGCATCATCGCTGTGCACGATTGTGGATGATGGCACAATTTCTGGTCGTCGTGGTTCACTAACGATTGATGATGAGGGCATGCAAAGTCAAAATACAGTGTTAATTGAAAAGGGTATTTTGAAAAATTATATGCAAGATAAAATGAATGCGCGACTAATGAAGATGGAGCCGACCGGTAATGGTCGTCGTGAATCTTACGCGTGTTTACCGTTGCCACGTATGACAAATACTTATATGTTACCGGGTGAATCAGATCCTGAAGAAATTATTGCTTCTGTTGATCATGGTATTTATGCTGTCGATTTTTCGGGTGGGCAGGTGGATATTACATCAGGCAAGTTTGTATTCAGTATGAGTGAGGCTTACCTGATTGAGAATGGCAAGGCGACAACACCTTTAAAAGGCGCGACGATTATTGGTAATGGGCCTGATGTGTTAACTCGTGTTTCGATGGTGGGCAATGATTTGAAGTTGGATAGTGGAATCGGCACTTGTGGTAAAGCAGGGCAATCTGTTCCTGTTGGTGTGGGTCAGCCTACCTTAAAGGTTGATAAAATGACGGTGGGTGGTAGTAATTAAATTTGCATGTACAGCATGCATTGCATAATGTTCTTTTCAAAACACATGATCTGGGACCTCACTCCCAATATGTCGGCTATATTGGGAGTGAGGTCCAATTAAATGGTGATACTTTGGCAGGTTTTTATTGTGGATAATGAAAATATTAAGCGTATTATCAAACTATCAAAGCAAGATAATATAATTCTTTCTCTTTTCGTAAACAACTAAGGCAAGCGCCCAAGTTTTATTTTTTCGATGTTGGTATCACACGTTCACTTGGCAGATTGCTATCTGTACCAGTTCGTGAACGTACAAGTTATTATGGTGAAGTATTTGAACACTTTATCATAGTGGAAATTAATAAATGCATTGCTTATTTTCGCGATGAATATCGACTTAGCTATATTCTAACTAAAAATGGTATTGAAGTTGACTTGGTTATTTCTAGACCTGCACAGCCATTATTGTTAATAGAAATAAAAAGCAGTGATGATGTGAGAGCTGAGCAAGTATCTGCATTAGAAAAACTAACGCAAGACATTCCAAACAGTGAAGCGATTTGTTTATCGCGCGACACTAAGCGAAAAAAAATTGGTTCAGTTACTGTTTGGCCTTGGCAAGATTGGATGTTGGAATATTTTAAAGGGTAGATAATAGTAGCTCGAAGCACAGTCCATTAGATAATGGATGGTTGATATGGAGATGCGGTTCCAGTTCTGCACTCAATCAATTCAACCTGTACTCATAATCAAGGATATCTGTGGAGTCAATTATAACCAGAAACACGCTTGTTCGCGCAATCATTTAGCTATAAGCCAAGAATTAAAGCTTTATGCTTGTGCTGAATAAAACCGTTTGCTGATAATGGTTATAAAGGTCACGAAGAAAAAATTTCTGAAGTGCATGTGGCCCGGAAAAAACGTACCTATGCCACCCGTTATCTCAAACGACTCATGAAAAACGTGATCAGGAATGATAACACCAATCACATATTTAGGACATTGATTTTTTTAAAGTCAAGAGTTCGCGATGTACGGGTTTGTAATTTGATCCATTATGGATTATTTGTAAAGATGTGTTTTTACCTCGCAATCTACCCAATCGAATGGTAGACTCTTGCCATAATAGTACTAGAGAGTCCGCCTCTATGATTTTTACGTCAAATTATAATGTAGAATACACGCCAGGGTACTATGGAGACCGCTTGCCAGTGCACTTATTGCTGACGATCATCAAATTGACATTTAAACATGTTATTTCTCAGCAAAGTTCTCGAAATCAAACACAGGTGAAGTGTCGAGTTTGCCCAAGAACGTATCACCGAATTTTGGATTCAGTAGTTTGTTGTCAAGCTAGGGCGATGCCAGAGGGTCCCGCCCATCCGGTGAAAATGCAGCGTTATTTTGTTCCAATTTTAATATGGTCGGCTACTTGATGGTTCTCAGTATTCAATCAAAACAAGTGAGCATGTATCACTCATCGGGTTGATGAAACAAAAAATCACTGGCAGCCAGCGGGGTGGGTTGGATGTAGGTTGTTGATACTTCGTGATTTTTTGGCGAGACCTGTTCCCGTCCCATTAATGTTTTTTTGATTGAAATATCGGTATGTCGTCGTGACGGCTGCCGAGCAATATGATGGGGATAGTTTATGCAATCACGTACAATTGGGTTGGGAACCACTAGTAAGCGTTTTTTTGGTTACTATACTTTCTTTCCGGTGCCGAAAGGCTTTACACAAAATGCGGTAAAACAGTACAGAACTACAAGAGAAAATGGGAAGGATGAAGACCGGTCGGTAGTCGGAAAACAAGACCTCATCCAGAACGAGCTGGATGACTTTCCCAATGATGGGAAATATGATTGGATAGAAGAGACGGAGGTAGCGGAGTCTATAGAAGGTGATGCAAGAGAAGGTTGGTATCGTGCTCGATATATTGAAGGCCCTAAAGACCGCGCTTGGATGCAGCAAAAAGATCGTAACTATTTATCGCGATTGGGTCGAGAACTCGAGCCTGAGCTGGCAAAACTTGAGACTAATCGTTTTCGATTGCAAGCCGATGACATTCGTTATTTAGAACAGCTCCAAGTGCTATGCAAAAATCTACCGGAGCAATTGAAAGAGTATGAGCTCTATAAGTTCGAAAATATTGAGCAACAGCTGCTACAAGCGAAACAGCGAGTGCCTTACATTTTAGCGGTGCTTAGTGGTAACTCCGCTGCTGCAACAGTGCTTGCAGCTATTGCAGCAGAACAACTAACATCACCAACACGACCATCATTAGAGCAACAACCAAAAGCACAGGAGCCACCTGACAAAGATGTAGAACAATCAGTAGCATCGGCATTTGATTCTTCTGCGAGAGATGAATCAGCTGACAGTGCCCAGGCGATGGCCCAGACGATGACACAAATGCTGGCCCAAACCCGAGCTGAATATGAAGCAGAAATAAAAGCACTTAGCGATGAACACAAGCAACAATTAACAGCGCTAGCCGATGCAGCTAAGGCACAGGCCAAGCAACGTGATGCACAATTCGAAGCATTGATGGCGGGTATGCAATCATCAGCACACCCTGATGTACCGGACCAAGGAGATCAACCGGCTGTAGATTCTGATGGGACTCATGCCATCGAATCTGAAGTACCGCCTGATCATTTAGATCGTATTGAGCAAGAAGTACTGAAAGGCATTCAAGCACGCCAAGCACAATTGGATATTGCTCTTAAACAATTGCATACTCGGCAGGCAGAGTTAGAAAGCACAGTCGAGAGTAAAGACGCTAAACTGTGCACAGAGCAGGAATACAATTATGTAAAAAAACAAGAACAGGATTTGTTGGAACAACACCTATTGCAACGCTCCAGTCAGTTGCGTTTATTGTATAACGCACTGCAGCAGCGTTTAGCAGCAACACTATATCGTATATTACAATTAGGCTTGAGTAGGGTTGAAGGTGATATACTTGCACGCTCCACAGCCTCTGATCATGCAGCATCTGGCTCAGCATCTTCCGCCTTATTATTGCAGGACTTGCCTGAGATTGGACCGGTGTTATGTGCCTGTGTTGATATTCTCAATGAGGCCACTGCCCATCATCTTCAAGGCCAGAACATAGCTGAGGCTGCAGCAAGCTTGGCAACACGTGTGGTCAGCGAGAGTCCATCAACAGCAAATCAAGTTTCTTCTGGTAAAGCAGAAGAAAGTGATGACGAAGATACAAAAGAACAAGATGCTGGAGAAGGCACGAAAGCAATCACACAATACTCACAAGCGGATACGGTAGCCGAATTTTTAGCACGTCGTATCACACAAGCCTTGCAACCACAGCTTGAATCCATACACCCACCATTAAGTGCGCCCATGTTAATTGCCTCGGGTTATAAAGCCGCTGATACCGTGTATTCTGTATTGGCAAAATTTGTAAACGGGCCTTGGCGATCTGATATACCTAAATGGCAACAGCTTGTTAATGCTGTTCACACACTTAAAGACCAAGAACCGAATTTTCTCTATGCTCATGCACCACTGCAGCAAATGCAGCAAAAACCACAACGCACAATCGATGAAGCAACTGCTGACAAGAGAAGTTATGGCAATAATTCTGCAGCTGCCGTGACTGGCGATGCACGTAATGCTGCCGCACTTGGTGCTGTGAATAACGCAGAGAATGACACAGAAGATGAAGCATCATTTTTTAGTGATGAAGACTTTTTAGATCTTGCTTTAGATTCTTGGGACGGTATCAATAAAGAGGAGGGTGCTGGCCTTAGCGAGAAGCCCATAAACGATGATGTTGTCTATAAATACCAACCCCCGTCAGTGCAATTGCTGGAGTCGACACATTTTTTGGAATTAGTGGGACCTGCAAGACAAGATAAATCGGCACAACATGCAAAAGACAATGCGTTACAAACGCAGTTGGCGATGCGACAGCATGCTCATATAACATTGGATTTTGATGCGCTGCAATTTACTGCCGGTAGGATAGAACATGTAGAGCTAAACGATCAAGCTAATCGATTTATCGATCTGTGCAAACAAAAAATAGCAGAGTTTAATGAAGATCTTCGCGATTCTATTATTTCTATGGATATGCTTAGGCAGTCATTGAGAAACCTAAAAGCGATTATTCAAGCAGCAGAAGCTAAGAAGTCACGTTCAACGGCTGATGACCGATCCAGGCGCATCGCTCAAGATATTTTTACAACGGCCCGAACAGCATGTCAGTACTCTGAGCACGCATTAACTCCAGAACCTTTACCACCAAAAATAAAGCGGTATTTAAAATCCCATCGTTTACGTTTAGAGCAACAATTATTGCTTGGTGATCAGAGATTGGCAGTGGCATTTAAAAAAACTCTCTCTACAATAGAAGCAAAAGGAGTAACTGAGCACACCCCACCTCAAGGTGTTTTTATTTGCTATGCCTGGCCAGATCAAAAAGATGAACAACAGCGCCATTTGCAGTGGGTGCAACCGTTCTTGATTGGGCTGCGAGAGCATTTAGAGGCAGCCGGCATTTTTGCCAAATTGGATATTGCAGACAACCCGCCGGGCAGTAACATTACACAATACATGGAAGCAGCCGAAACATCAGAATATGTGATTGTTGTTGGTACTGAATCACTGCTTAAAAAACACCAAGATGGTACATCGGCGGTGTGTGAAGAATTAATCCGTATTAAGAGAAAACGAGCATCTGATGCGCAGGCTGGCGAATATAAGGTATTTCCATTGTTGGTCAGTGGGCGTTATGATAGTGCGTTCCCGGCTTACTATGAGTTGTATACCACGATTCGAGATTGGAAAGATAAATCCAAAACATATTTCCACCATGTCCGCTGGTTGATTGAGAGTCTGTATGGTGTTAATGAATCTGTGTTTGCAAAGCAATGGGATGACTTCTTAGAAGCTATTTCTGCTAATGAACGCTTCGTGTTATCTCGAGGTCTCACTAAAGGCAATGTCGAGAAACAACTTGAC
>JAJFJO010000240.1 GCA_021774015.1 Gammaproteobacteria bacterium | reverse complement strand
GGGTGGATGATTACCGTAAAGTGGTGCAACGCAATACTCGCGGCTTACCGGCGCGGTGGAAATATTTATGGCAGTCAATTGCTGCATTAATGGTAGCCATTTTTTTATATTCGACGGCAACATTGCCCGCAGAAACACAATTGGTGATTCCTTTCTTTAAAAATGTGTTACCCAGTTTAGGTTTGCTGTATATCGTACTGTCATATTTTGTATTGGTGGGTAGTAGTAATGCGGTGAATCTTACGGATGGTTTGGATGGTTTGGCGTTGATGCCAACGGTATTGGTGGCAGTGGCTTTAGGTGTGTTTGCGTATTTAACAGGAAATTTATTTTTCGCTAAATATTTATCGATCCCTTATATTCCGGGTGCGGGAGAGATGGCGATTTTTTGTAGTGCCATCGTTGGTGCGGGTTTAGGCTTTCTATGGTTTAACACTTATCCTGCGCAAGTATTTATGGGCGATGTTGGGTCGCTAGCATTGGGTGCTGCTTTAGGTATTGTTGCTATTGTGGTGCGCCAAGAGTTAATTCTGTTAATTATGGGTGGCATTTTTGTTGCTGAAACCGTCTCTGTTATATTACAAGTCGCATCATTTAAGCTGACAGGAAAGCGTATTTTTAAAATGGCTCCTTTGCACCATCATTTTGAATTAAAAGGTTGGCCAGAACCTAAAGTCATTGTGCGATTTTGGATTATTACCGTTATTTTGGTGCTGGTGGGTTTGGCCACATTAAAATTGAGATAGCTTATGGGTAACACAACGTATTCTACAGTGATTGTAGGTCTTGGCATTACTGGCTTGTCATGTGTTCGGTATTTTGCGCGTCGAGGCATTACCGTGGCGGTGGTAGATAGCCGTCAACACCCTCCTTGTTTAGAACAATTGCAACAAGAGTTTCCTGATGTGTCTGTTGTCATAGGAACGTTTGATACATCAATATTAGAGTCAGCGCAGCAATTGGTGGTGAGCCCAGGCGTGTCATTGCAGGAACCTGCAATTGCGGCGCAACAACGTAGAGGTGCTGATATTATTGGTGATATTGAGTTATTTGTTCGAGAAGCTAAAGCACCTATCATTGCTATCACAGGATCCAATGGTAAGACAACCGTGACGACGTTAATGGGTCAAATGGTTAAAGATGCAAAACAATCTGTTGTTGTCTGTGGCAATATCGGCGAGCCCGTGCTGGATGCCTTAGAGCAAACACCACCCGATTGCTATGTGATGGAGTTATCGAGCTTTCAATTGGAAACGACGCAGTCTTTAAAAGCACGAGCAGCGGTTGTGTTAAATGTATGTCCGGATCATATGGATCGGTATGCGAGTTTTGAAGCCTATAAGGCAGCTAAGCAAAGCATCTATAATCATTGTGATGTAGCTGTTGTGAATAGTGATGAGCCGGATATTTGGCAAGATCTGAAGCTGACGCAACGTATTGGTTTTACCCAGCACTCCCCTAAAGCAAATCAATTTGGTTTAGAGCAAGAGGATGATGATGTGTACCTTGCTCATGGCAAAGAACTATTAATGCCCGTTAAAAATATGGCGTTGCAGGGCCAGCATCATTGTCAGAACGCTGTGGTTGCATTGGCGTTGGGGAGCTCTATTGGCTTGCCCATGGATTCCATGCTGCATACATTACAGCATTTTTCAGGGTTGGTGCATCGCTGCCAGTGGGTGCGTCATGTTGAAGGCGTTGATTATTATAATGATTCCAAAGCAACCAATGTGGGTGCTGTAACAGCCGCATTACATTCTGTGGGAGGGATGTGCAAAGGCCAAGTTATTTTGATTGCTGGTGGTGATGGGAAGTCCGCTGATTTCACACCGCTGCAACAACCGGTGAGTCAGCATGTTTCGCATGTTATTCTTTTGGGGCAAGATGCAATGAATTTACATAAAACATTAGCACCCGTTGCGCCTATTTATCATGTAGAATCACTTGGTCAAGCCGTGCAACGTGCGGCTCAGTTAGCCAGCCCAGGTGATGCGGTATTATTGTCACCTGCGTGTGCGAGTTTTGATATGTTTAATAATTATGAGCATCGTGGTGATGTGTTTATGCAATTAGTTGGTGAACTCTAATGTCAAATCGTTTGCACAATCGTCAACCTAAAACACGACGTGAGTCTTTAGAATATGATCGTTGGATATTATTTACAGCGCTTGCGTTAATCGCATTTGGTTTGTTGATGGTGGCATCAGCATCTATGGTGATTTCAGACAAACAATTTGGTTTTCCTTTGCACTATTTTTTCCGTCAATCTGTTTATGTGTGCTTGGGGCTGGTGTTGGTTTGGATTATCATGCGCATACCTGTTGAGGCGTGGAAAAAAGCGAGCCCTATACTGTTGTTACTGGGTATCTTATCGCTACTTGCTGTTTTAGTGCCAGGTATTGGTCGGGTTGTTAATGGCAGTCGTCGTTGGATTAACCTCGGTTTTGTATCGTTGCAAGTCTCTGAAGCAGTAAAGTTTGCTGCGATTTTATATTTGGCGAGCTATTTAGAGCGTTTTCAAGAGCAGGTTCAAACTCAGTTTATCGGTTTTTTAAAGCCGATGATTCTGTTGGCTCTTATGAGTGTGTTGTTGTTAATGCAACCAGATTTTGGCGCGGTGACAGTCATTGCTACTACATTTTTAGCGCTGCTATTTATAGCAGGTGTACGCCTCTGGCCTTTTTCTATTTTATTCCTGGGAGTGATTGGAGCGATGACAACACTGGCGATCACATCACCGTATCGCTTAGAGCGCATTACAACATTTTTAAACCCTTGGAAAACTGCATTTGGTTCAGGTTATCAGTTAACTCAATCGTTAATTGCTTTTGGGCGAGGGGGCGTGTTTGGTGTTGGTTTAGGTAATAGCATACAAAAATTATTTTATCTTCCGGAGGCGCATACGGATTTTTTGTTTGCGGTGATTGCTGAAGAGCTGGGTTTCTTGGGGGAGTTATTTTTAATTGCCTTGTTTGCATTGTTAGTTATTAGGATGATTAGTATTGGTCGCAGAGCGTATGCAAATGGCGATTTGTTTTCAGCGTATTTTACTTATGGGGCAGCAATATGGATTGGTTTTCAGGCTTTAATTAATATGGGCGTGAATGCAGGTGTATTGCCAACCAAAGGTTTAACACTGCCATTTATGAGTTATGGCGGCAGTAGTATGCTAGTCAATTGTGCGGTAATCGGTCTGGTGTTGCGTATTTCTTATGAGTCTAAGCGTGATAAAGGGGGTCGCGCACGTGCGCGATATTGATCAGCGATTTTTGTCCTGTGCAGGTAACTATTTAGGCATGTCATTCTGGAAATCGCGCGAAGCGCCCTATTTATTACTGGAGCCGGGGTCCGTGGTTTTGTAGCTGTGGATCCTGAATATTAAGACTTCCTAACACTCGCAAGCTCGTGAAGAACGTCTAAATTTCAGGATGACACATCAATCTTATCGTAACAACACTCAACTTAGGTTAGAATCTAACACTGGGAAATATTGACATTTATCCTGTAGGGATGTTTTTTAATGAAGCGCAATAAAATTCTTATTATAGCGGGCGGCACAGGTGGGCATATTTTCCCAGCCTTAGCGGTCGCAGATATATTGGCGTCGCGAGGTTGTGATATACATTGGCTGGGTTCCAAGGTTGGGCTTGAGCAAGAGCTGGTGTCACCGCATTATCCTATCTCTTATATTTCTATTGGCCGCATTCGTGGCAAAAACCTGTTTAAGAAACTATTCTCTTTTATGCAAATCGGTATTGCTGTGTTGCAATCTTGTTGGGTGATTTTAAAGGTCAGGCCGACCATGGTATTGGCGATGGGTGGTTTTGTATCAGGGCCTGGTGGTATTGCAGCGTGGTTATTGCGCAAGCCATTAGTTGTGCATGAGCAAAACTCTATTGCAGGTTATACCAATACGATGTTAGCGAAATTTGCTAAAAAAGTGTTGTGCGGTTTTCCGGATGCGTTTAAAGCAAAAGGTAATGGCGTGGATGCTGATAATATTGGTAACCCTGTGCGCACATCAGTGGCGTCAGTATCAGCCCCCGAATTTCGTTTGCAAAGTCGGCAGGGTGATTTGCGTGTGTTGATTTTGGGTGGCAGTCAAGGTGCATCAGCCATTAATCATTTGCTGCTGAGCGCACTCAACGATTTTTCTTTAAATAAACATCTGGATATTTGGCACCAAACGGGCAAGCGTGATTATAAATTGATGCAAGCCGCCTATAAAAAGCTGCCTGTTAAAGTTAAGGTCAATGATTTTATCGATGATATCGTGACAGCTTATTCTTGGGCGGATATGGTTATCTGCCGTTCGGGTGCGTTAACGGTTGCAGAGTTGGCGGCTGTTGGATTGGCGAGCATCTTAATTCCTTTTCCATATGCTGTTGATAATCATCAATACCATAATGCGCAGCTATTAGAAGCAGCTGGAGCAGCCTATGTGTTCCCGCAAAATGACATAACCCCAAAAAAACTGTGTGATTTATTAGGCTTGTTTATCAATCAACGTGATCACTGCCAGCAAATGGCATTAAAAGCGCGAGCAATAGCGCGCCCCAATGCTGTGCATGATGCCTCAGATGCATGTTTGCGGGTAATGGAGAATTAGAGTGCTAGAACTATTAGATAAAGCGATTAAACGTATTCATTGCGTAGGCATTGGCGGGATTGGTGTGAGTGGTGTTGCAGAAATACTATTACGGAAAGGCTATCGTATCTCTGGGTCAGATAAAGTGTGCGGACAAACCACGCAATATTTAAAAGAATTGGGTGCGGAAATTTATGAAGGCCATCATGAAAATCATGTGAATGGTGCTGATTTGGTTGTGTATTCCAGTGCAATTGAGCAGAATAATCCTGAGTATGTTGCAGCGGTGACGCATAAAATTCCTATGTTACAGCGCGGCAAAATGCTAGCTGAGTTGATGAAAAATCATTATGGTATTGCGATTGCGGGAACGCACGGTAAAACCACAACGACAAGTATTCTTGCGCATGTGCTAATGCAAGGTCAGTGTGACCCGACCTATGTGATTGGTGGTGTGTTAAATAATACAGTGAGCCCAGCGCGTTTGGGAGAGAGTCAGTATTTTGTGGCAGAAGCCGATGAGAGTGATGCGTCCTTCTTGTATTTGAAGCCTAAAATTGCAGTTGTATTGAATATTGATGCAGACCATCTAACAACATATCAGGGTGATGTTAATCAATTAAAAAATGCCTTTGTTACTTTCTTAAATGATCTACCAGAAGATGGTTGCGCAGTTTTATGTATCGATGACCCGTGGATTTGTGAAATTTATCCGCGGTTAACTTGCCACAGCGTTACTTTTGGCTTTAGTGATAAGGCGCAATTGCAAATTCGTTCCAGCGAGCAATATAATTTATTGAGTCAGTTTGACATTGTTGATTCAAAAAGTGGTGAGGTGTTTCAGGCGGCGATTAACATGCCGGGTGCGCATAATATTTTAAATGCATGTTCCGCTTATGTGGTTGCGAAATTGTTAGAGTTGGATGGTGTTATTATTAAAAAGGGCCTGCAATCTTTTCCGGGAGTTGGGCGACGCTTTCAGAGCCATGGTCATATTAATGTTGATGGTAAGATAGTATCTTTGTTTGAGGATTATGGTCATCACCCTAGAGAGGTAGAGGCTACTATTGCAGCTGCGCGAGCAGCCTGGCCACAGCGACGTTTGGTGATGGTGTTTCAGCCGCATCGTTATTCACGCACTCGAGATCTTTGGCAGGGATTTATTACCGTACTTAATAAAGTTGATAAACTTATTTTAATGGATATTTATAATGCGAGTGAAGAGCCTATTGCTGATATTAGCGGGCAAGCATTAAGTACAGCGATTGAACGGCAAGGTCCAATAAAACCTATTTTTATTAAAGATAATGAGCAACTTCCCGCTGTAGTAATGAAAGCGGTTGAGAATAATGATGTTGTTATTTTTCAAGGTGCGGGGACTGTGGGGCAATATGCAAAAATTTTAGTAGAGAAGTGTTAACGATGCGTGATCATAAAAACAAACAACAAC
>JAJFJO010000239.1 GCA_021774015.1 Gammaproteobacteria bacterium | reverse complement strand
GAGCTTAGGGTAGGGGTGGTGTCATGGATATGGAAGCTGCCGTCAATGCTTTGTATGATTTTAATGAAATGAGTTAAGCGAGTTAGGTGAGTTAAGTGATTTTTTGGTCAATCACGATCAATAAAGATCAATTAAGTTAATTGTTCAGCACAATACACGCAACAGCCCATGACGATACAACTATCCGATAGGTGTAGCCGGGCTATAACTCCACTCATCAAGGATTATTTGTGAGATGCGTTACTACCTCGCAATCCACCCCACCGAATGGTAGACTTTTACCATAAGATTATGCAGAGAGTCCGCCTCTATGATTTTTTTTACGCCAAATTACACGGCAGCATATACAACAGGGTACGTAACAAAAAAATACATACCTCAGCGGTCGTCTGTGAGGCGGTTATATCAGGTAGCCAACCATTGGTGCCAACAACTGCGCCGGCGGATAGGTGAAGCCAGTGAGGGCAATTCTTGGTGGTGTTTTATTTATCAATGGCCTATTCATGTGATTTACCCACAAAGCCGTCAAGGCCAAACCCAAGTGAGGTGTGACGTTCATCCAAGAACGTGCCATCGAGCTTTGGATCCCCTAGTTTGTTATCAAGCTAAGGCGATGCGACAAGATGCCGTCCATCCGGCAAAGATGCAGCGTTATTTGGCCCCAATTTTAGTATGGCTTGAGACTTGGTGGTCTCCGGTAATCAATCAAAGCAAGCGAACATGTATTACTCATTGGGTTGATGAAACAAAAAAACACTGCTGGCCAGCGGTATGGGTTGGACGTGGGTTATTGACCTTGGGTGGATTTAGGCGAGACCTGTTCCCGCCCTATTGATGTTGTTTTGACTGTAATATCGGTATGTCGTCGTGACGGCGGCCGTGTAAAAGGTCGGGAAATGTGTTATGAAATCACGAAGTTTTGGGGTCGCTCAACTTGGAAGTTGGGTCAATGTATACGATGTATCGGGGATGATGCCTGACGATGTCGCAGATCGTTTCATGGCACGCAATGCGATGGGGCAAAATTCATTGACAAGTTCATTGCAGCATTACAAAGATACAAGAGAAAACGGGTCCGCGGAAGATTTACCTGTTGATGAGAGTGAAAGCGCTGGGCCTAAAAGACTAAAGACTTTCCCCTATGATGGGACATATAAATGGGTTAAAGAGGTGGATGTAGCGGAGTTTATAAACGCTGCTGCTAGAAAGGGTTATTATCGTGCACGATATACTGGAGGGCCTAGAGACCGCGCCTGGATGCAGCAAAAAGACCGTAATTATTTATCTCGGTTGGGTCGAGAACTTGAGCCTGAACTGGCAAAACTTGAGACTAATCGTTCTCGATTGCAAGCAGAAGACATTCGTTATTTAGGTCAGCTCCAAACTCTATGTAAAAATCTGCCAGAGCAATTGAAAGAGTATGAACTCGATAAGTTTGAAAACATTGAGCAACAGCTGTTACAAGCCCAACAGCGTATTCCTGACATTTTAGCCCTGCCTGGTGATAACTCCGCTACAGCAGCAGTGCTTGACGCCATTGCAGCTGAACAACCGACACCATCAACACGATCGTCATCAGAACAAGAACCAAAAGCACAGGAGCGGCCGGACCAAGATGCAAAACAATCGGCAGCATCGGTATCCGATTCTTCTGGCAGAGATGAACCAGCTGACAGTGCCCAGACGCTGACACAGGTGCTGGCTCAAACCCGAGCTGAATATGAAGCAGAAGTAAAAACACTTAGCGATAAACACCAACAACAATTAACAGCGCTAGCCGATGCAGCTAAGGCACAGGCTGAGCAACGCGATGCACAATTCGCAGCGTTGATGGCGGGTATGCAAACATCAGCACACTCTGAGGATCCGGGAGAGCGGGATCAACCGGCTGTAGATTCTGATGGGACGCATACCACTGAACCTGTTGTACTATTTGATCATTTAGATCGTATTGAGCAAGAAGCACTGAAAGGCATTCAAGCACGCCAAGCACAGCTGGATATCGCTCTAAAACAATTGCATACTCATACTCGGCAAGCAGAGTTAGAAAGCACGGTCGAGAGTAAAGACGCTAAACTGGGCACAGAGCAAGAACACAATCGTGTAAAAGAGAAAGAGCAGGATTTGCTGGAACAACAGGTATTGCAACGCTCCAGTCAGTTGCGTTTATTGTATAACGCACTGCAGCAGCGTTTAGCAGCAACACTCTATCGCACGCTGCAATTAGGCTTGAGTAGGGTTGAAGGTGATGTACCCGCAAGCTCCACAACCTCTGATCCTGCAACATTTGGCCCAGCAACATCCGCCTTATTATTGCAGGACTTTCCTGAGATTGGACCGGTGTTATGTGCATGCGTTGATATTATTACCGAGGCCACTGCCCACTACCTTCAAGACCACAGCATAGCTGAGGCTACAGCAAGCTTGGCAACACGTGCAGCCAGCGAAAGCACTCCAATTCCGAATCAAGTTTCTTCAGGTAAAGCAGAAGAAAGTGATAACGAAGATACAAAAGAACAAGATACTAGAGAAGGCACAAAAGCAATTACTCAATACTCACAAGCGGATATGGTAGCCGAATTTTTAGCACGTCGTATCACACAAGCCTTACAACCACAGATTGAATCCATACACCCACCGTTAAGTGCGCCGATGCTAATTGCCTCGGGTCATAAAGCTGCTGATACCGTGTACTCTGTATTAGTAAACGGCCCTTGGCAATCGGATATACCTAAATGGCAACAGCTTGTGAATGCTGTGTTAACACTCAAAGATCGGGAACCGAATTTTCTCTATGCTCATGCACCATTGCAGCAAATGCAGCAAAAACCACAACGCACAATCGGTGAAGCAACTGCTGACAAGAGACGTTATGGCGATAATTCTGCCGCTGCAGATGCCGCGGCTGGCGGTGCACGAGATGCTGCCGCACGTGGTGCTGCGAATACCGCAGAAAAAGACACAGAAGATGAAGCATCATGCTTTAGTGATGAAAGTTTTTTAGATACCTTTTTAGATTCCAGGGACGGTGCCAATACAGGGGAGGGTGCTGGCCCTAGCGAGAAGCCCATAAACGATGTTGCTGTCTATCAATACCAACCCCCGTCAGCGCAATTGCTGGAGTCGACACATTCTTTGGAGTCAGTGGGCCCTGCAAAACCAGATAAACCGGCACAACATGCAAAAGACAATGCGCGGCAAGCGCAGTTGGCCATGCGGCAGCATGCTCATTTAACATTGGATTTTGATGCGCTGAAATTTACTGCCGGTAGGATAGAATATGTCGAATTACAAAAAGAACTAGGAATTCAAATCAACGCAATTAAAAAAATGGCAAAGGGGTTTAATGAGGATATTTTAGATACTGTTATATCACAGACGGCATTACTAGATGCCTTAACGGATATGAGCCGAGTCTTGCATGCATTAAAAGAGGGAATACATCGTTCATCTGCCAATACGGCTTCTAAAAGATTGGCTAATGAAATCCATGATACGGTTCTGCGATCCTGCCAAGATGCAGAACGTATTTTAAATCCACCACTGGAACCGTTGCCACCTAAAATAAAACGCTATTTACAATCTCACCGATTGCGTTTAGAGCAACAATTATTGCGAGGAAATTCTTTATTGGCTTCTACTTTTAAAACAGTTCTT
>JAJFJO010000238.1 GCA_021774015.1 Gammaproteobacteria bacterium | reverse complement strand
TTTCATCGTGATGCGTGAAGATGACATCATGGGTGTTATCGTAGGTTAATCTATTCCACTTAAATATATGAGGACAAAACATGTCTGCAAAAGAATTACGTTTTGGTGACAGTGCTCGTCATGAAATCTTGGCGGGTGTTAATGAGCTAGCAAATGCGGTTCAAGTAACAATGGGTCCTAAAGGACGCATCGTATTATTAGACAAAGCTTTCGGCGGTCCAACAGCGACTAAAGATGGTGTGTCTGTTGCGAAAGAAATCGAATTTCCAGAAAAAATCAAAAACATGGGCGCACAGATGGTTAAAGAAGTTTCTTCTAAAACCTCTGATGATGCCGGTGATGGTACAACGACAGCGACTGTATTGGCGCGCGCAATTTTGGTCGAAGGCCAAAAAGCGGTAGTTGCTGGCATGAATCCTATGGATCTGAAACGCGGCATCGATAAAGCGGTAACGGCTGTTGTTGCTCAATTGAAAAAAATGTCTAAGCCTTGTAAAGACGGTAAAGCAATCGCTCAGGTTGGCACTATCTCTGCAAACTCTGACGAGCCAATCGGCCAAATCATTGCTGAAGCAATGGATAAAGTTGGTAAAGAAGGCGTTATCACGGTTGAAGATGGTAATAGCTTAGAGAATGAATTATCTGTGGTTGAAGGTATGCAGTTTGATCGCGGTTATATCTCTCCATACTTCATCAATAACCAACAAAACATGACGGCTGAAATGGAAAATCCTTTCATTTTATTAGTCGACAAGAAAATTTCTAACATTCGTGATTTATTACCTTGTTTAGAAAACGTTGCTAAATCGGGTCGTCCTTTAGTCATTATTGCTGAAGACATCGAAGGTGAAGCATTAGCAACTCTAGTTGTGAACAACATTCGCGGTATCGTGAAAGTTGCAGCGGTAAAAGCACCTGGTTTCGGCGATCGTCGTAAAGCAATGCTACAAGATATTGCTATCTTAACTGGTGGTGAAGTGATTTCTGAAGAAGTTGGTAAAAGCTTAGAAAGCGCTACTTTAGATGATTTAGGTTGTGCGAAGCGCATCGTTATCACTAAAGATTCTACAACGATTATTGATGGCGAAGGTAAAGCGAAAGAAATTTCTAGCCGCATTACGCAAATTCGCGCAATGGTTGCTGATACATCTTCTGACTATGATCGTGAAAAACTGCAAGAACGTTTAGCTAAATTAGCTGGCGGTGTTGCTGTGATCAAAGTAGGTGCTGCTACTGAAATGGAAATGAAAGAAAAGAAAGCGCGTGTAGAAGATGCATTGCATGCAACTCGTGCTGCTGTTGAAGAAGGTGTTGTACCTGGCGGTGGTGTTGCATTGATTCGTGCTCTGAAAGCGTTGGATAACGTTGAAGTGTCTAACGATGAGCAACGTGTTGGTGTGGACATTGTGCGTCGTGCGATGTCAGCTCCTTTACGTCAGATCGTTAGCAACGCAGGTGAAGAAGCGTCTGTGATCTTATCTAAAGTTCAAGAGGCTGATAAAGATAACCATGGTTATAACGCTGCTACTGGTGAGTATGGCGATATGATTGCAATGGGTATCTTGGATCCAACGAAAGTAACGCGTACTGCTTTGCAAAACGCTGCTTCTATTTCGGGTCTGATGATCACTACTGAGTGCATGATCACTGATCTACCTAAGGAAGAAGCTCCTGCAGCTGATGCCGCTGGTGGTATGGGTGGCATGGGTGGAATGGGCGGTATGGGAGGCATGGGCGGCATGATGTAATCATCCCCCAGTAATCTCGAGCCTTCCCTGATTCAATGGATCAGGGATCACTCAAAAAACATAAAGCCTCGCCTAGTGCGGGGCTTTTTTTTAGGTTAAAGGGGACTGGATTCTGGATAACTCGCTTGCGCTCGTTTCCAGGATGGCATGTCAGGCGCAAAAAAAAGCCCCGCTTTTGGCGAGGCTTTTCGGGGTCATTGTAATGTCAATGTCGGTTGATTCACAACTCAAATGCTACTCCTCTCCCTGAGGCGTTGTCAATTGCAACCGAGGTGGAATATCGTCGAGAATGCTCAAACTTGATCTAAGTCATTGTAATCCGGGAAGATTTTTTTGTTAAAAAATACAGCGCTTAGCCTGATCTTTTTTTGCTCATCATAAAGTGGATAGCATCCAGGTAGTCTTGATCACTGCACTTGGGGCACATGCCGCCTGCTGGCATGGCGCCTTTGCCGCGTTTCACCGTGTCGACTAGTTGTTTGAATGCAAGGATTGTCGCTTGCTGTTGGTTGACTGTCGCCTTGATTTTTTTGACGGCGGCCATCGCGGCTTCTAGTCGTTGATTCCAGATAGCTTGGTCATGGACTTTTGGAGCTTGGGCAACGCCATTCATATGACAAACTGCACAATGGGCTGTGTATATTTTTTCACCGTTTTTAAGGTTTGTTTTCCCGCTCGCTAATGCACAGAAGCCAAGGGTGGTGATGAGTATAGCAATCCACTTCATAATATTGTCTCTTATTTGTTTGAGGCATTGTAACCTAATAGCTGGATGAGCGGCAGTTCTTGTTATGGCAACTGTTGTGGCAAGCCGGGGGTGTTTTTTGGTACACTGTGTGGCTTTGCTCCTTCACGCTAAACCAACGAGAACAACCACTATGTTAGTCAGCAAATTTTTACTCGCTACAGAAAAAGAAACTCCAGCAGAAGCGGAAATTATCAGCCACCAACTCATGCTGCGTGCTGGCATGATCCGCAAATTGGCTAGTGGGATTTACACGTGGTTACCATTGGGCTTGCGAGTGTTGAATAAAGTGGCCAGTATTGTGCGTGAGGAAATGAACGCCATTGGTGCACAGGAAATGTTATTGCCAGCTGTGCAGCCGAGTGAGTTGTGGCAAGAATCAGGTCGTTGGGAGCAATATGGAAAAGAATTGCTGCGTTTTCAAGACAGACATGATCGTGATTTTTGCATTGGCCCAACGCATGAAGAAATCGTGACGGAATTAGCGCGCAATGTGTTGCGTAGCTATAAACAATTGCCGCTCACCGTTTTTCAAATTCAAACGAAATTTCGAGATGAGATTCGTCCACGCTTTGGTGTGATGCGTGCGCGTGAATTCACGATGAAAGACGCATACTCATTTAATATGACACAAGAATCATTGCAAAAAAGTTATGATGATATGTATCAGGCTTACACGAGTATATTTACCCGTTTAGGTTTAACCTTTAGGGCGGTATTAGCGGATACAGGTAGTATAGGTGGAAGTTATTCGCACGAGTTTCAGGTATTGGCAGAGGCGGGTGAAGATTTAATTGCTTATAGTGATGAAGGTGATTACGCGGCGAATATAGAGCGTGCGCAAGCAATGGCACCTGCAGGTAGCGCGCCAAAACCGACTACAGAGATTGAGAAATTTGCTACCCCAGGTTTAAAAACTATTAAGGCGCTTGCTGATACAATGAATTTGGCAGCAGAAAAAGGCGTTAAAACATTAATTGTGCGCGGTGAGGACACATCATTAGTGGCATTGATTTTGCGTGGTGACCATGACTTAAATGAATTAAAAGCAGAAAAATTACCTGAAATAGCAGCACCGTTAACGATGGCGACTGACACAGATATTGAAGGAACGATTGGTTGTGGTCCTGGTTCCCTAGGGCCGGTAAATTTAAAAATTCCTTTTATTGTTGATCGTGATGCGGCTGTGCTGAGTGACTTTGTGTGTGGTGCGAATGAAGAAGGTTTTCATTATAAAAATGTGAACTGGGGGCGTGATGCTGAGTTGTCTCGAGTGGAAGATATTCGTAATGTTGTCGAGGGTGATATGAGCCCAGATGGCAAAGGTCATTTACATTTTGCGCGTGGTATTGAAGTCGGGCAGGTGTTTCAATTGGGTGATAAATACAGCCAATCAATGAACCTGTCGATACTGGATGAAGGCGGTAAAAGTATCACACCATTGATGGGGTGTTATGGTATTGGTGTGTCACGTGTTATTGCTGCAGCGATCGAACAAAATCACGATAGCCGCGGTATTATTTGGCCGCAAGCGATGGCGCCATTTGATATTGCAATTGTACCGATTCAGATGCACAAATCGTATCGCGTGCGTGAAGCGGCAGAAAAATTGTATCAGGAATTAGAAGCTGCTGGTTTTGATGTGTTGTTGGATGATCGGCGCGAACGTCCCGGTGTGATGTTTTCTGATATGGATTTAATTGGTATTCCGCATCGCATTGTTATTGGTGAGCGTGCGCTCGATGAAGGTAAGTTTGAATATAAATCGCGTCGCGAACAAGATCCTGAATTTTTACCAATAGATAATGTGGTCGAGCAGTTAAAAGTGCGGATGCAGGGACAACCGGTGGCAAGTCAGTCTGGGGTGAATACATAAGGCAGCAGATTGTCAGCTGGGTATGGTTAAGCATTGTGCCAACGTGGCACACCTGTGTAGGAATAGCGATCATTGTCTCGTCAGAGGTGCTTATATCGGTTAGGTCCTAAGAAGGGCCAAAGGAAGCTGTAGCATAACCAAAAGTTGAACAAAAACAGAATTTGTACTATTATTTGCATGAAGGTGTCACTTTATGACACTAATGAGCAAATATTATGCCTTTAGCCTTTGAAAGAAAATTACGTCAACAGCCCCGGGCCTTCTGCACAGATACAGAGTTGCAGCACTTGTTACCAGGCTCTGCTGATAGCCGAAAGGCAGTGATTAAGCGAGCTATTGCGCAGGGTTTATTGATTCGCATTAGGCGAGGCGTTTATTGTATTAGTGAAGAAGTGAGCCTGAAAAAAATTAGTTCATTTGAATTGGCGCAGTTTATTTATGGTTTGTCATATATTAGTTTGGAGTCAGCGTTATCGTATTATGGATTAATCCCAGAGGCGGTGTATACAACGACCAGCGTTTCGATCAAACGAAGTAAAAAATTTTCTACCCCTATAGGGAAATATGATTACTGTAAAGTGCCATCAGAGAACTTTTTGATTGCTGTCAATAGAATTGAGCTTGAAGGTATTATTTTTTTTATTGCTAGCCCATGGCGCGTACTGACGGATTATGTTTATTGTTATAAAAGAGATTGGGATTCACTGTTAGATTTAAAAAGTGATTTGCGGTTGTCTGTAGACGACCTCCCCAAGATTGATAGCCTATTGGCAGAAAATTTAAAAAATTACTATAGGAATAAGCGTGTGGATGCGTTTATCGATATAATTATGCAAGGGTT
>JAJFJO010000237.1 GCA_021774015.1 Gammaproteobacteria bacterium | reverse complement strand
TATACCCTTCCCCGCTTAATTTAATTACAAGGCGATCTCAATATTTTTATCGCGCTGGTATTAATATAATTCAATCCAAAAACTTTACGTTTCATTTTATGTATACGCGTATTGACCGTGGTAATCAAATTGGTGATGCTTATTTGTTGAGAGCGAGCGTGCACGTTTAATCACGGTAATTTTTTAATAAAGGAGAAGTGTTAAATGAAGAAGCATAGGATAAAAACATTTTTGATGTTGGTGATGACTGCTTTTTTGGGCTGTGTGTTATCTGGGTGCCCAACGTTTGTTCCAAGTAATAAAATGCAGCAGGCAGTTCAAGACCAAACCACAGCAAGCACCAGCCAAACAGAGACTCAGGGAGCTGATATGATGGAAAATTCAACTCCTAACACTGCCCCATTGCCAGCGGGTGTGTAAGCTACACAATCCCGTCTTGTTTTAATAGTGCATTAACGTCCGGTTTGCGCCCACGGAACTTAATAAATAAATCCATAGGTTCTTCGGCGCCACCGCTTTGTAAAAATGTGTGTAAAAATCGTTGGCTGGTTTCAGAATCGAAGATGCCTTTTTCTTTAAACAGAGAAAAGGCATCGGCAGCCATCACTTCTGCCCACTTGTAACTATAATAACCTGCTGAATAACCACCTGCAAAAATATGTGAAAAACTGTGTTGAAAACGATTAAATGCGGGTGCTGGCACTACAGCAACTTGGTTGCGAACTTCGCTTATAATGGATTGGACCTGATTTTTTTGCTTGGGGTCAAATTCCATGTGTAAGCGGAAATCAAATAATGAAAACTCAAGTTGTCGTACCATTTGCATGGCCGCTTGGAAGTTGCGTGCTTTATGCATACGCTCAAATAATTCATCAGGCAGTGGCGCACCTGTCTCAAAATGTCCGGAAATAAGTGCAATCGATTCTTTTTCCCATGCCCAGTTCTCTAAAATTTGACTGGCAATTTCAACGGCATCCCAAGGAATACCGTTGATGCCGGCAGCATCAGCATAATTAATGTTGGTGAGCATGTGTTGCAAGCTGTGGCCAAACTCATGGAATAATGTAACCACATCATCGTGTGAAAATAAGGCAGGCTGGTCACCAACAGGGGCATTAAAATTACACGTGATATAAGCGACAGGGGTCTGGATGCTCGAATTCGCTAACATACGGCGGTTACGATAATCATCCATCCATGCGCCACCGCGTTTATTCTCCCTGCCGTATAGGTCTATATAAAAAAGGCTGATCAATTCATCATTATCATCATATAAAGCATAACATTTAGCATCAGAATGCCAGGTATCGATACGTTCCAGGGGCTTGATGATAACGTGATACAGCTTATTGACTACGCTAAATAAACCGGCAAGCACTCTATCTTCAGGAAAATAAGGCCGCAATGCTTCTTGTGATATAGCATAGCGTTGTTGGCGTAGTTTCTCTGAAGCATAAGCCACATCCCATGCTCGCAAGTCATCTAAGCCTAATTCATTAGCCGCAAATTCTTGCAGCTCTTTGAATTCTTGCTGGGCTTTTTTGTGAGATGCACCAATTAAATTTTGTAAAAAATCGATGACATCTTGGGTGTTTGTCACCATTTTAGTGGCGAGTGAGTATTCTGCATAATTATTAAAACCCAGTATTTGCGCGAGTTCTAATCGGTGCTGGAGAATGTCGTGCATGGTGGGAGAGTTATCCCATTTACCTGCAGTTGGGCCTTGGTCTGAGGCGCGTGTGCTGTACGCCGTATACATTTTTTCACGAAGCTGGCGGTCGTCGGCATACGTTGCTACGGCATAATATGAGGGAAATTCTAAGGTAAACACCCAGCCCTCTTTATTGTGTTGCTTGGCTACTGCTGCTGCGGCATCGATGGTATGTTGTGGTAGGCCTTTGGTTTTGTGTTTATCGGTAATATGTAAATGCCAGCCCATGGTGGCATCTAACACGTTATCGCTAAATTGTGCGGTGAGTTGAGAGAGCTCTTTGCAAAGTTGTGCAAATCGTTGCTTTTTCTCTTCAGGTAATGCAACGCCTGCTAATTTAAAATCCCTTATTTCATGCTTGAGAATTTGTTGTTGCGCTTTATCGAGAGCTTCAAAATCGTTACTTTCTTGAATGGATTTAATCGCGTTATATAAAGCCTTATTTTGCGATAAAGCGGTGCTGTAGTCTGATAGTTTTGGCAGGCAGGCATTGTAGGCATTACGCAAGGATTCAGAATTAACCACAGAATTCATATGGCTTATTGGTGACCAGGCTTGATGCAAGTGATCGTCGAGTTCCTCTAGCGGCTTCATTAGATTGTCCCAAGAATAAGAGAGGGAATCGCTTAATAACGTGTCGATTGACGCTAGGTTTTTTTCTAAGAGGTTCCCGATATCTTTCTCAATCGTGTCTATATTAATTTTGCTGAATTCGGGAAGTTCAAAATCTTTTGTTGTTGAGTTGTTCAATGCATTATTCCTTGTTTAAATTGAAGGGTTGTTTGTAATTGGTGTTATAAATTTAAGAGCAAAAAATACTCTATAGGAATTATTAGCACACCATTTTCATTTTTATAATATTCTTTTGTGATAAGAATTTTTTTGTAATCATGTTTTAATAATGGCTTATAGTCATCCGGTATTATTTTGTTTTGATATTTCACTTCGGCTATATAGTCATTAGTTACAAAATCAATTTCATTATTGTTTTTATAAAAATACACGTCAGAGTTGGTTATAGAAAGCTTTAAGAAAACCAAATTTTCAATAAGTTGTGATTTTTTAACGGGATTTTTTAAGTAATCAAAATCTTGTTTTGGTTTTCCAAGTAGCCAGCCATCAAGGACAGCGTAAATGAATGGGTCATTAAAGTAAATTTTTTTGTTTTTCCGAAAGTGTATTTTTTTTTGAGTGGGGTCATAATTATAGATTTGTGTGATAATGTAAGCACTTGATAGGAAATCAATGTAATCATATACCGTGTTGTGTGACCCTATCCCCGTATCCTGGGCAAAAGCATTGTATGAAGAGTCACTTGATAAGCTATTTAGGCAGCGTTCAAGAATGCTTTTGGCAATGTATTCACGTTTGTCTGATTTTGCTATTTCAGATGTAATCCAAGATTTATAGATATTAAAAATGTCATCGCCAATCTTTTCTGATTGATGGTACTCGTTGATGACGCGAGGAAATCCTCCGGTCATCAAGTAATTCTCAAGGTGTTTTTTAAGCGGTATTTTTTTTGATAGTGCTATAAAGTCTTTTTCAGGGGTGTCTGGGTTTACATTGAAATCTACATTAGGATAATGCAGCTGGATATAGTCTTTGAAGCTTAATGGTGAAAAATTAAAATCAACGCCTTTCCCTCTTCTCCCGGGTAAATATTCCCCCGTTTTTTTTATGCTAATTGTGTTTGACCCAGTTAGTATATAAGTTAAGTTTTTTGAACGACCAGAATCCACCAAAAATTTTATTGCTAGAAAACTATCTTTAACGGATGTGATTTCATCAAGCAATAAGTATCGGCGCTGCTTTGATAGAAATTCATTGAGGTATGTTTCAACAACATCAACGATGTCTGATTTTTTGTCAAGCAGATCACAGTTAAAATAAAGGAAATTCTGGTGATTTTCTTTTGTTAGCTGTTGTTGAATAAACATTTTTAAATGGGTGCTTTTGCCAATCTGTCTCGGCCCCGTGACAATATAAACACCATCCTTAAATTTGAAGTCCAAAAATTTATTGTCGTGGTAAATCAGTGAGAATTCATGGAGTCGTGTTAAGTGTACATCATCTTTTATGGCGCTTTGGTTTATTAACCAGGGTGATTGGTGTAGTATTTTTGCTATATATGTCATGGTGCTGTTTCTCTTGTCAATGCCATTGACATTATTATATGTTTTTATGTCAATTGCAATAGCAAGCAAGGCACTAAGAAAAGGTCTCAGAGGCAGTTTCGAATCAAAATGGAGCGACTATGGCTATACGACAGTTTGATAATAAATCCCCGCATATTGCAAACACCGCTTATGTTGATGAGGCAGCGCTAGTCATCGGGGATGTTCATATAGGTGCAGATGCTTCGATCTGGCCGGGGGTTGTTGTGCGCGGTGATATTAATACGATAAAGATAGGTGAGCGCACTAACGTACAAGATAATAGCGTTATTCACGTGACACATGACAGCGAGTTTGAGCCGGGTGGTTTTAAAACGATTGTGGGTAATGATGTGACGGTGGGTCATCGCGTTATTTTACATGGTTGCACGATCGGGGATCGTTGTTTGATCGGCATGGGTTCAATTATTATGGATAATGTTGAAATTGATGATCAGGTTATTATTGCTGCCGGTAGTTTGGTATCGCCAGGCAAACACTTAGAGAGTGGCTATTTGTGGGTAGGTTCGCCAGCACGCCCTATACGGCCACTGAATGATAAAGAAATTGAATTCTTAAGTTACAGTGCAACCCACTATGCAAGACTGAAAAATCGACATGGCAGTTAATAACTTCCCGGACAAATCTTCGTATTATACGTAGTTGGTTTCCACCTCCCACTTAGGACATCGAAGCCTGTCCCGCTTGAGTATCGGACTTGTGTGGTGGTGGGGTATTTCTTAATACATTGCTTACACACATATTCATACCCATGG
>JAJFJO010000236.1 GCA_021774015.1 Gammaproteobacteria bacterium | reverse complement strand
ACAGTCCAGTGGCCAATATCAGGCGTTGTTAAATACAGAATTCCGCTGTCACGAAGCAGCATGCGGAGTTGTTGTAAAAATTCGGTTGGGTCGATGATATGCTCTAGCACTTCTGAGCAATATATAACATCAAATCTTTTTCCTTCCTCAATTAAATCTTTTGGGTTTTGGCAGGAAAAGTGATTTTCAGGAAACATTTTTTGTGCAAAAGCGACGGCATCTTGAGATAAGTCGACACCTTGTGCATTAAAACCCAGCTCGCGAGCAGCTTCGACCACGCAACCAATGCTGCAACCAATATCGATAAAATCATTACCGCTGGCATAGGGTTTTAAGCGGCGTACTTTTCTCTTACTTGTCCACAGTTTTTTGCGAATCTTTTTAATATAAGATTCATTGTTTTTGTAACCTTGGTAGAAAGCATGTAGCTGAGCTTCATCGGGCCTGGGCCAGGCAAATATAAAGCGACACTCTTGGCATCCATAAATATCGAAGTTATTTTTTTGAGTCTGTTGCTCGCACTCTTGTTGAGCACATAACGGGCAGGGTATCATCTTGTAGTTCCTTCCATATTGTCTATATATACCGATGGCAGCCCCGGTTGGGTGATGCCCACTGTAGTGTACGCTAATGGGGAGTCTATCCAAAGGCCCTGAAGTAACTTGAAACATAGTATCAATAATAGTATCTTTAGAGAAGTTAAAGCGAGGTTAATATGTTTGAAAAATATAGTTACCGTATAATTTGGTCAGATGAAGATGGGGAGTATGTTGGTTTATGTGCTGAGTTTCCTAGCCTAAGTTGGTTAAGCAAATCTCAAGATGCTGCATTTAAAGGTATTCGACAACTTGTGAAAGACGTGATTAAGGGCCTTAAAGCGAATAGTGAGTCGATTCCTGAGCCTCTTGCGTCTAAGAAATATAGCGGGAAATTTATGGTTCGCGTGCCTCCTGAGTTGCACCGTGAGTTAGCCATTGAAGCTCAAGAATCTCATGTATCATTGAACCGCTATATAAGTAATAAGTTAGCAAGCCGTAATCCAACTATCCACAACCCAAGAAATAATAATTAAATGATCCTGGAAAACGCGCTCAACTGCGTTTTTTAGAATGATACATAGTTATTGTTTCAAAGGTCTGGGTGAGAAATAGATTATGTAAGATGACTTGTAGAATTAAGGTGTAGAAATGAGTTATTCTAATACACCTGGCAAGCAGTGATGTAAAAGCCGGGTAACCACATGATAACAAGGGTGTCATATGAAACAGTTTGTCAGATCAGTCTTACTTCTATCAATAGTCGCTTGTCTATATGGCTGCGCCTCTTCATCGATTCCGGCAATTGCGACGAATAACAAAAATGCACTGCGCGTCGCAAAGGCTATCCCAAAATACCATAAATTGTCGCGTGCAGAGTGGGCGCGGTTACGAATTAAGAACTCGCTTAGTGTTGGAGAGCACAATAAAAACGTTCCTATTATCCGAGATCGACTTATTACGTTAGGTGACATGAGTAAGCGCTATGCGTCTAATAGCACTTTATTTGACGAGAATTTACAACACTCGTTAGCGCAATTTCAGTGGCGACATGGTTTAAAGCCTGATGGCGAGTTGGGTAAGAAAACGTTACAGGCATTAAATGTGCCTCCTAGTCAGCGCCTACGGCAGTTGCAGCTTAACATGCAGCGCTGGGCTAAGGTGCCTGACCATGTGGGCAGCCACTATATTAAGGTGAATATTCCTAGCTATCGATTAGATATCATTAAAGATGGAAAGAGCGTCATGGATATGCGTGTTGTTGTAGGGAAGCCTAAACGCCCAACGCCAACACTATACTCTAAAGTGCAGACTTTGGTGTTTAATCCTAAGTGGAATGTGCCTACACTTATTGCTAATAAAGATATTGTTCCTAAGGTACTAGAAGACGAAAATTACTTGGCGGAAAATGACATTAAAATTTTATCTAGTTGGGAAAAAGATGCTTATACAATAGATCCAAAAGAGATTGATTGGGAGAAAGCTAAAGAAAATGGATTTCAATATCGGTTTTCTCAAGCACCTGGTGATTTAAATGCATTAGGCCGGGTGAAATTTATTTTTCTAAATAAGCATGATGTGTATTTGCATGATACACCTCAGAAAGGGTTGTTTAATAAAATACAGCGTGCCTTTAGTTCTGGCTGCATTCGAGCAGAAAAGCCTTTTCAGCTAGTTGAGTATTTTATCAAAGATGATTCTCAGATTGATCAAGAAAAAGTGGTTGATTACTTAAATAATAAAAAAATGAAATATGTGAGAATGAAAAATCCGGTGCCTATTTATGTCACTTACATCACCGCATGGGTAGATAAAGACGGCATGACACATTTCCGAGAGGATATTTATAAGAAGGATGTGTGATTTTCTAGCTCTGTCGCATTCTCTGGTCGGCTTGTTACAACTTAACTCAACTTATGACTCAGAGATAGTGTAGTGGTTAGCTTTAAAGGGCGGCATTTTAATAAAACATTTTATGAGGGCTTAATGATTACGGGTATCATTGGGTTGGGCGTCGCTGCATTATCGATTGATTGGCTCATGGGAAAATTTGAATACGGATTAATAAAAGCACCGCAATTCAACATACTACATTGTTTATATTTATCTATAAAAGTAAAATCCAACTAGACTATTCTGCACTA